>JBOHTL010000504.1:0-1988 GCA_050733735.1 Gemmatimonadaceae bacterium | reverse complement strand
GCTGGCGAGCGCGTGCAGAGATAATGGGCCCGACGAAATAGGTCCGCCGGCGCAGATCGTGGTCGTGGGGACGACGCAGAGCGCCCTGGCGAACACCGAGTTGGCAAGCCCAATCCAGGTCACGGTGCAGGATGCCGACGGCCAGGGCGTACCCGGTGTGACGGTGACATTCACCGTCACGGCCGGGGGCGGAAGCTTCGTCGGTGTCGGATTGTCAGCGACGGCCACGACCGACGCGTCGGGAGTCGCAACCGCGCCTGCCTGGCGTCTCGGCAAAAGTGCCGTCGCGCAGCGAATGCGCGCTCAGGCGGATGGTGTCACGAAGGATGACATCATGGCCATCGTGCTGACGGGGTACAACATCGACGTGCGGTTCTGGGGCGCCGCCATGACGGCGGAACAGCGCGCGCTGTTCACCAACGCCGCCGCACGGATCAGTGCCGTCGTCGTCGGAGACATCATCGACGCGATCGGCGGCGGAGCGGATCCGGCTCAGTGTGGAGTGACGGGCCAGCCGCCGATCACCGAGACCATCGACGACGTCCTGATCTTCGCGTCGATTCGCTCGATCGACGGTGAAGGCAAGATCCTGGCGCAGGCTGGCCCCTGCTTCCTTCGGAGTGCAGCGAACTCCAGTCACACGGCCGTCGGCGTGATGCAGTTCGATTCCGCCGACCTGGACTTCCTGGCAGGCGCGGGCAGCCTGGAAAACGTCATCATGCACGAAATGCTGCATGTCGTCGGCATCGGGACGCTCTGGGGAGAGCACAACCTGCTGGTCGATGAGGGCGGCATCAATCCGCGTTACAGCGGGTCTGCTGCTATCCAGGCATGCCAGGCCACCGGCGGCTCGACCGCATGTGCCAGCAGTGTTCCTGTGGAGGACCAGGGCGGTGCGGGCAGTCGTGATTCGCACTGGCGCGAGTCGACCTTCAACACCGAGCTGATGACGAGCGCCTTCGACAGTGGAATCAACGAGTTCAGCCTCATGACCATCGGCGGGCTCGAAGATATCGGCTACGTTGTGAATGAAAACGCGGCCGACGCATACATGGTGTTTCTCAACCTGCTTCGCGCGGAGCTGCGTCTCGGCGCTCCAATGCCGGCGTGGGAGAACGTTGTCCGGCCCGTCGGTGTACTGGAGAATGGACGCGTCACACCTGTGAGGCCACGATGAAGCGCGCATGCATTGCAGTTCTTTCGGCCGGGCTGCTCGCCTGCGCTCCATCGAACGAGGCAGCGGACACGGTGTCCCTTGGCACGATCGACACCGTGAAGCCAGCCGTGGATTCCAGCGCCGGGGCCGGGGCGACGACGGGCGCGCAAGTGACCCCGTCCAGCACCTCGACGGCCTCGCAGACGAAAACCGGGACGAAAACGGCGCCGCGCGACACGACGAACATCGGCCGCGACAGCGCGATCCAGCCGAACACCAAGGATCCCCGGTTTCGCCTGCCCGTCGTCGACACGACGAAGCGCCCACCGACCTGAGGTTGTTGCGGGCCTGCAACACGGGTAGCGGCTAAGCCGCATCTGCGCGCGGTTCGAAGCTCGGCCTGAGCGACGGGCCGGAACGTTCAGGGAACGTTCAAAGGCTTGTGGCGCCATACGTTGGGGCGTATGCAGGTCGCGAAACAGCTCGCGGACCGCGTTGCGGACCCTAACTGGCGAGTAGACCGAAACATCCGTATCGTTGACCCGGTCTTCTCCCAAGTGGTTTCCGTGACCTCCGTTGCGAACGTGCCATCGTTCGGCGCGCGCTACCAGGTCGAGCGTGAGCTCGGCCGGGGTGGGATGGCCACGGTCTATCTCTGCACGGACACGAAGTTCGGTCGCCCGGTCGCGATAAAACTTCTTCATCCGGATCTTGCAGCGGCCGTTGGTGCAGAGCGCTTCCATCGCGAGATCAAGATCGCGACCGGTTTGACGCACCCCAACATTCTCCCCGCCTACGATTCGGGAGAAGCGGGCGGCTCGTTGTACTACGT
>JBOHTL010000503.1:0-3572 GCA_050733735.1 Gemmatimonadaceae bacterium | reverse complement strand
GGACTCGTCCGCGTGTTCGGAAAGGGAAGCAAAGAACGGCTCGTGCCCATCGGTCGCAGCGCGATCGGCGCGATTGCCATCTACATGCGGGAGCTCCGCCCAACGCTCATGGCGCATGCGGCCGGCGACGCGTCGGCCAACAGGCTCTTTCTCAACGCGCGCGGACTGCCGCTCTCACGCATGGGCGCCTGGAAGATCCTCCAGAAGTACGTGAAGCGAAGCGGCATCACGAAGCGAGTGTACCCGCACACGCTGCGGCACTCCTTCGCCACGCACCTGCTCGAAGGCGGCGCGGACCTGCGCGCCGTCCAGGAGATGCTCGGCCACGCCGACATCTCCACGACACAGATCTACACCCATGTGGATCGCGAGTATCTGCGGCAGGTGCACCGGCGTTATCATCCACGACCATGATTCTCGTTATCGACAACTACGACTCGTTCACCTTCAACCTGGTGCAGTACCTCGGGGAGCTGGGAGCGGGAGCCGATCTCGTGGTGCGCCGCAACGACGAGATCAGCGTGGACGAAATTGGCGCGCTGGAGCCGAGCGCGATCGTCATCTCGCCCGGGCCGTGCGCGCCGGCGCAGGCAGGGATCTCCGTGCCTGCGATACGCCGCTGGGGATCGACCATCCCGACACTCGGCGTGTGCCTGGGCCATCAGGCCATCGGCGAGGCGTACGGGGGAAACGTGGTGCGCGCGGCGAGAGTCATGCACGGAAAAACATCGTCCGTGCGCCATCATGGCACGGACCTCTTCGCCGGAATCCCTGACCCCATGCAGGTGATGCGGTACCACTCGCTCATCGTCGAATCGTCGTCGCTTCCGGACGAGCTGGTGGTGCTGGCACATGCGGAAGACGATCCCACGGAGATCCACGGGATGCGGCATCGCGAGCATCCCGTATGGGGAGTGCAGTTTCATCCCGAGTCGATCATGACCCCGCACGGGCTTCGGGTGCTGCGGAACTTTCTGGAGCTGGCGTCGTGAAACGTCTGACGTTCACGGCGCTCGTCACTGTCCTGTGCGCAGCGGTCGCCGGCGGGCAGTCGCGGGCGGTCGTCGTGGATCGTGGTCCAGGCGACAGTGGGCGCATCCTCTCGGAAGTTCTCGCGGGCCCCCACCGGCTCGTGGAGCCCGGCCAGGACACTTCGTGGTTCGTGCTGCCGCGCGACGCGCAATTGCCGGGCAGTCTGGTCGTGTTGGGACGCACCACGGCCGTCGAAGGCGAGGTGGACCGGGATGTCGTGGTCGTCGGAGGAGATCTGTTCGTCCGGCCAGAGGCGCGCGTCAATGGCCGCGCGATCGCGATCGGTGGTGGTGTCTACCCGTCGACGCTCGCCACCATCGCTGGCGGTGTGCAGGCGTTCCGCGACAACACGTTCGACATCCGTCGAACGGATACGATCTACGAGCTCTCATACCGGTCCCTGTACCAGGACGCCACTCCTCCACTGATCCTTCCTGGTATCTATGGACTCCGTGAGCCGAACTACGACCGCGTCAATGGCGCTTCGATTCGATTCGGTCCCGCGTTGGCGTTCGCAGGGGGGCAAGGGAACGCCAATTTCATCGTCACGTATCGCTCGGACCTCGGAAAATTCGATCCTTCCGCCGAAGCGACGCTCGAGCTGGGCCGGCGCTCGCGGCTCGAAGCGTTCGCCGGCCGCGGCACCTTCTCGAACGACGAGTGGATCTGGTCCGACCGGGTGAACTCGTTGTCTACCCTCGTCTTTGGAAGGGACACGAGGAACTATTACCGGGGCGATCGCGCGCAGCTCACAGCGCACCGCGCCTTGGAGACGGCGACCATGGCCATCGAGCCTTTCATCGGGGCGCGCGGAGAACGGTCGTGGGCGGTCGGTCCGACGGCGGGAGATACGAGCTCGCCGTGGAGCATCTTCGAACGCAGCGATACGCTCGAAGGGATGCTGCGGCCGAACCCACAGGTCGGCGAGCTGACCATCGTCAGCGCGCTCGTCGGAACTGCGCTGCAGTGGGAATCTGGCGGTGTCCGGGCGAATGGACGCGTGTTCGCCGAACAGTCGCTGAACACGTCCGGCCCGGCCGCGTCGGGGGGAAACGATGACCTCTTCACGCAGGTCACGTCGGAGCTGTACGTCGCCTTTCTCACCTTCGGCGATCAGCTCTACGAGATCGATGCGCGCTGGATGACGACGCCTGTCGGTCCACCGCCAGCGCAGCGCTTCGCGTATATCGGCGGCTCGGGGACGCTGCCATTTCTCGATCTGCTCGAGCAGGGTGGGGACGAGCTCCTGTTTCTCGACCAGCGCTATACGGTGCCGCTTCCGAAGGTCCAGCTCGGCCTGCTCGGATCTCCTTCGCTGCAGCTTCGCCATCGACTGGGGAGCGCCGGATTCGAGCGATTGCCGTCGCTGGAACAGGCTCTCGGGGTGGGTCTGATCGTCGCCCTCATCCGCGGCGAATTCCTGATCGATCCGGCGACGGGCGAAACCCGCGTTTCGGTCGGCTTCAGCTTCGCGCGCTGATGTTTCATTGCCGCGCGACGTGTCGCGCCCTACATTGATGTTCCGTGTCGGTCGGGCCCACAGTTTCCGTCCGGCGCGGGGTATGAAGACCCTCGCCGTCATCCCAGCTCGCCTGGGCGCGACGCGTCTCCCCCGCAAACCGCTGCGCCTTCTCGCAGGAAGACCGCTGGTTGTCCGCGTGTGGGAACGTGTGTCCGCGATGGACGTCGCGGACCGCTGTGTCATCGCCACCGACAGCGAGGAAGTCGCCCGAGCCGCCCGGGAGAATGGAGCGGAAGCCGTCCTCACCTCCGCGGATCATCCATCCGGCACGGATCGCGTCGCGGAAGCAGCCTCGCATGGTGAATTCACGGGCTACGACACGATTCTGAACGTTCAGGGCGACGAACCCTTCATCGCCGCGGACGCGGTTCGGGCGGCGCTCAACATGGTGAGTGGGCCGTTCAGCATCGGCACCGCGGCGGTTCAGGCGTCGCCTGCCATTCTGAACGAGCCCAACATCGTAAAGGTCGTCGTCGCGAGCGACGGACGCGCACTCTACTTCTCCCGCGCGTCCATCCCGTTTCTGCGCGACCTGAAACGAGGGGAGGGGGAGGCGAATGACGGAGCGCTGCTGCGCGAAAACGTCTACCAGCACCTCGGCGTCTACGCCTATACCCGCGCCGCGCTCATGCGGTGGGTCGCGCTGCCCGCGCATCCACTCGAGCGCATCGAGAAGCTGGAGCAGCTGCGCCCGCTGGCCGCCGGATGGGCCATCGGCGTAGGTCGCCTCCAGACGCCGGCGGGAGCGCCGCTTCGCCGCGGCATCGATACCGAGAGTGATCTCGCGCAAGCGAATTCCGAATGGACCGTTTTCAGCGGAGACCCAGCCTGATGCAGGGAACCACGCGCCAGACCCCGACCAAGTTCATCTTCGTGACCGGCGGCGTCGTCTCGTCGCTCGGGAAGGGCATCGCGGCCGCGTCGCTCGGACGCCTGCTCGTCGAGCGGGGGCTGCGGGTCACGATGATGAAGTTCGACCCATATATCAACGTCGATCCGGGAACGATGTCGCCATTCC
>JBOHTL010000502.1:0-7003 GCA_050733735.1 Gemmatimonadaceae bacterium | reverse complement strand
AAACACGCGGAAACCACGGAAACGACGCGGTGGAGCTTGATGGAGTTGCGGTCCGCTCCTCTCTTTGCCGTTCAGCGCCGTTTCTGCGGTTTCCGCGCCGTTTCCGCGTTCACCCGTCTGTCGCGATCTCTACCGGTTGAAACGAACTCGCACGAGCGCGTAGTTTCTCGCTCCACGACGCACGAGCAGGCAACGTCCGTGCAGGAGTCGTTCGTGAGAAACCGCGACGCGCTCGACGCCGACGCGTTCGCCGTTGATATAGACACCGCCCTGCTCGAGCGCGCGACGCGCTTCGCCGCGGCTCTTGAACAACGCGCCGTTCTCTGACGTGACGGCGTTCAGGATGTCCCGCGTGTCGAAGGATTCCTTGCCGTCGAGATCGAATGTCGGGATCTCCCGCTCCAGCAACGCGAGCGCCCGCGCCGACAGCTGCATCGGATCACCCTTGTCAAAGAGCAACCCGGATACCTCTTCGGCGGCGGACAATGCGTCCTCTCCATGGACGCGGCGCGTGACGTCGCGCGCGAGAGCGCGCTGCGCGTCGCGCCCTTCCGGACGCTCGGCCACCGCTTTCTCGAGCGCCTCGATCTCGGCGCGATCGAGCAGCGCGAACGTGCGCAGCATGCGCCCGATGTCTCGGTCGTCGGTGTTGATCCAGAACTGATAGAACTGGTACGGCGACGTGCGATCCGGATCGAGCCACACCGCGCCGGCTTCCGTCTTTCCGAACTTCGTACCCGACGTCGTCGTGAGAAGCGGAAAGGTGAGCGCGTTCGACTCGGCGCCCGTCGTGCGGCGAATCAGCTCGATGCCGGCGGTGATGTTGCCCCACTGATCCGAGCCGCCCATCTGCAGCGTCACGCCTTCCTTCAGATGCAGCTGCAGGTAGTCGTACGACTGCAACAGCATGTATGAGAACTCCGTGTACGACATGCCGACCTCGAGCCGCGTCTTCACGGATTCCTTCTGCAGCATGTAGTTCACCGTGAAATGCTTGCCCACGTCGCGCATGAACTCGAGTGCCTTCAGACCGACGAGCCAGTCGGCGTTGTTGCGAACCAGCGCTCCGTTCCTGCCGCTCGTATCGACAAAGCGCTCGAGCTGCGCACGGATCGACGCTGTGTTTGCCGCGATCTCGTCGACGGACAGCAGCGGCCGCTCCGTCGTCTTGCCGCTCGGATCTCCGATCAACCCCGTGCCCCCGCCTGCCAGGAAGACAGGCCGATGTCCGTGACGCTGGAGATGCACGAGTCCCATGACAGGGACGAGGTTGCCTACATGAAGGCTCGCGGCTGATGGATCGAAGCCGACGTACCCCGAAACCATGCCGCGTGACAACGCGTCTGACAGACCGTCCGTGTGTTGGTGGAGCATCCCACGCCAACGGAGTTCCTCGAGGAGTGGGTGCGGCGGCATGGGACCAAAACTAGGGCCGGCCTGTAGTAAAGTCAGTTAGCTTCCAACTCATGGCGCAGCAGGAGTTTCGCATCACCAAACCGTCTCTTTTCAGCCGTTTCCGCGCATTTTGCGGACGTCACCCGCGCCTGGTTCGTTGGGGAACGGTAGCCACCCTCTTCCTCCTCTCCTTCACGGCGGGCTTCGGGTACGCGAGCTGGGCGCTGGTCTGCCGGGCGGGACAGTGTCCCGCTGTCGAAGAGCTGGACAACTACCAGCCGCGCCAGACGTCGAAGCTGTATGCGGCCGACGGCCGGTTCATCGCCGAGCTGGGACTCGAGCGGCGCACGCTGATCCAGCTGTCGGAGATGCCTCCGATGCTGCGCGACGCCTTTCTCGTGGTCGAAGACAAGCGCTTCTACGATCACGCCGGCGTGGACTGGCTGCGCTTTCCGGGCGCGCTCTGGAGCGTGATCAAGACGCGCAGCTTCAGTCAGGGCTTTTCCACCATCACCATGCAGCTTGCCGGGAACATCTTCCCCGAGCGCATCAATCGCCGCGAAAACTCCGGCTTCGCCGCGCTCGTGCGAAAGCTGAAGGAGATCAAGGTCGCGCGCGCCATCGAGGACAAATATCCGAAGGACCGGATCCTCGAGCTGTACATGAACCAGATCTACCTCGGAAACGGCGCGCACGGCGTCGAGACCGCTGCGCAGCGGTATTTCGGGAAGTCCGCGCGTGAGCTGCACCTCGCGGAGGCGGCCATGCTGGCCGGGCTGCCGAAGGGCCCCGAACGCTACAACCCGAGACGCTATCCCGATCGCTCGATTCAACGGCGCAACACGGTCATCGAGATCATGCGCCGCGAGGACCGCATCGCCGACGCCGACGCCAGCCTGGCGAAGGCGTATCCGTTGCGCCTCGCTACCCGCGTCGCGTCGGGCGACGTGGCGCCGTATTTCGTGGAGTGGATTCGGCAGTTGCTCGATCAGCAGTTCGGGCAGCAGCTCTACGAGCAGGGGTTGAAGGTGTATACCACCCTCGATCTCGATCTGCAGTCAGCGGCGGAGCGATCCCTCGAGCGGCAGCTGCAGGACATCGAAGCCGGCAAGTTCGGCGACTATCGCCACGAATCCTACGAGCAATACATGGCGAAGGCCGAAGGCGGCGGCGAGCGCAACGCGGCGAACTCGCCCTACCTGCAGGGCGCGTTCGTCGCGATGGATCCCCGATCCGGTGCTGTGCGCGCCATGATCGGCGGACGTGACTTCGACGACTCCAAGTTCAATCGCGCGGTCCAGGCCTCGCGTCAGCCCGGATCGACGTTCAAGCCGATGGTCTATGCCGCCGCGCTGCAGAACGGCCGACCGCCGACGTACATCCTCGACGATTCGCCGCTGACGGTCGTGATGGCCGTCGGCGACACGTGGAGCCCCCAGAACTACGATGGACAGTTCGAGGGCCAGATGCCCATGCGCAGAGCGCTGTACGAATCGCGCAATGTGCCCACCGTGCGCCTCGGCATGGAGCTCGGCGAGCAGACGGTGATCGACATGGCGCGGAAGCTCGGTCTCACGACGCCGATTCCAGCCTATCCCTCCATCCATCTGGGTGCCGCTTCGGTGCTGCCCATCGAGATGGTCGGCGCGTACTCGACTTTTGCGACCCTCGGCATGCAGGCGCGCGCCATGGGCATCGTGCGTGTCGAAAATGCGCAGGGTGAGGTGCTCTGGGCGCCCGAGAGCGTCCGCGTCCCGGCGCTCTCGCCGGAAGAGGCGTGGATCATGGTTGACATCATGAAAGACGTCGTGCGTCGCGGCACCGCGGCGGCGAGCGTCGGTTCGCACTTCAAGATTCCCGCCGGCGGCAAGACCGGAACCACCAACGACTACACGGACGTCTGGTACATCGGCTACACGAGCGATCTCGTGGCCGGCGTATGGATGGGCTTCGACAAGCCGGACCGCATCATGCCGAACGCGCAGGGCGGACGTCTGGCCGCGCCGGCATGGACCGCGTTCATGAACGAAGTTTATCGCCGCAAGCCGGCGCCACCCGATTGGCCGCGCCCCGCTGGCATCGTGACGCAGACGATCGATCTCCTCACGAACACCATCTGGGTGCCCGGCTGCCCGGGCATCGAGGCCACGGAATTCTTCATCGCGGGCACGGAGCCGAGCATCCCGTGCAACCTGATGCCGGGGATCTATCCGGACACCGGCTCGTTCACCGGGTATCCGGGCAGCGCGGTGCCGGCGACGCCTCTGCCGTACACTCCCCAGCCATACGTCTCTCCGCTTCCGCCGGCGCGCGACACCGGCGGCGGCGTGCCGCTGGGAGGACGCGTGGTACCGGGTGCCACGCCGCAGATGCCCGTGCCTGCCCGCGACACCACCCGGGGTGCTCCGCCGCAGACGCCGTATCCACCCGGAAGCACGACATTTCCTCGCCGTGACAGCGGTCGCGTGCGCGTCGACAGCGTCAGGCGCGGCGGCATCATCATTCGTCCGGACAGTGTGCCGCGGCGGGACACTCTCACGGAGCAGGGACGCCGGCCGAGATCCTGAACCGGTGATCCGCTACCACGCGCGCTGGGTCATTCCGATCAGCGCGCCTCCCTTCGAGCACGGAACCGTGGCGGTGGCGGATGGACGCATCGCGTATGTGGGGCCACGCGCGGCAGCGCCGCCCGGCACCGATGCGGACCTCGGCGATGCGCTGCTCATGCCCGGGCTCGTGAATGCGCACACGCATCTCGAGCTCACGGCGTTGCGCGGTTTCCTCGAGGATCTCGATTTCGCGCGATGGATCATGCGTCTCAACGGCGTGAAACGCGCCGTCCTCGACCGCGAGCGGATGCTCGACGCCGCGCGATTCGGACTCGTCGAAGGACTGCGGGCCGGCATCACGACCTACGCTGACACGTGCGACAGCGGCGTGGCCTTCGACGCGATGATCGAAGCGGGCGTTCGTGGGATCATGTTCCAGGAAGTCTTCGGGCCCGATCCCGCGGTTCGCGACAGATCGCTCGCGGAGCTCACGACAAAGATCGACGCGCTTCGGCCGCGCCAGACGGCGCTGGTGCGCGTCGGCGTCTCGCCTCACGCTCCGTATACGGTGTCGGATCCGCTGTACGCGGCGGTCGCCGACTATGCGCGCCGCGAGAGTCTGCCGCTCGCGGTGCACATCGCGGAGAGCGAAGTCGAGCGCGAGCTCGTGGAGCGGGGTCAGGGCGTCTTCGCCGATGGCCTCCGTCGCCGCGGCATTCACATCGCGCCGCGCGGTCGCTCGTCGATCGACGTTCTCGAACGCACGGGCGTCCTCTCCACACGCGCGCTGCTCATCCACTGTGTGCGACTCGACGACGCGGACATCGAGGTCGTGGCGCGGCATGGCGCCCCGGTCGCGCACTGTCCGGTATCGAACGCCAAGCTCGGTCACGGCACCGCGCGCGTGCTCGAGATGATCGACGCCGGCATCACCGTCGGGCTGGGCTCCGACTCCGTGGCGAGCAACAACCGCATGGACATGCTGGCGGAAGCGCGCGCTGCCGTGCTGGCGCAGCGCGCCCGCGTCGGGAAACACGACGTGTTGTGCGCCAGCGACGTGCTCTTTCTCGCCACGCTCGGTGGCGCTCGGGCACTCGGATTGGATCAGGAGATCGGATCACTGGAACGGGGCAAGAGCGCCGATCTCGCCGCATTTCCCGTCGACGAATGCGGGATGCCGGTGCACGACCCGGAAGCCGCCGCCGTCTTCGCGCTGCCGGGCGTCAATGCATCGCTCGTCACCGTGGCGGGGCGCGAGCTCGTGCGCGACGGTCGTGTCGTCAATGCCGACCGCGCGCTTGCCGCTCGCATGGAGCACATCGCGCATCTCATGCGCGAATGGGCCCGGACGGATGCGCACGAGACGGCATCGCGCTAAACTCACCGGCAACGCTCTCGGACCTCGGACATGACACACGACCCCGCTCCCGCGTCGACGGGCCGTACCCAGAAGATCTGGCGCGACGGCCAGCTCGTGAACTGGGAGGACGCCACGATCCACGTGATGAGTCATGTGGTGCACTACGGATCGAGCGTGTTCGAGGGCGTACGTTGCTACGAGACGCCCACGGGGGGAGGCATCTTCCGCGCGCGCGAGCACATGCGCCGCCTGCTGGACTCGTGCAAGATCTACCGCATTCGTCTTCCGTACTCGGTCGACGACCTCGTGCAGGCGCTCGTGGACACCGTCGCCGGCAACGATCTGAAGGAATGTTATCTTCGGCCTCTCGTCGTTCGCACGGGCGAGCAGATGGGCGTGTACGGTGCTGGCGTGCCCATCGAGACGTTCATCATCGCGTGGAAGTGGGGCACCTACCTCGGTCACGACGGCGTGACCAATGGCGTCGACGTGCGGGTGTCGAGCTGGAGACGTGCCGCGCCCGACACCTTCCCGACCATGGCGAAGGCGGGTGGCAACTATCTCAATTCGCAGCTGACCAAGATGGAGGCCAAGGAGGACAAGTACGCCGAGGGGATCATGCTCGACTCGTTCGGCTACGTGTCCGAGGGCAGCGGCGAGAACCTCTTTGCGATTCGCGACGGGTGTCTGTATACGGCGCCGCTCGCCGCGGGAATCCTGCAGGGAATCACACGTGATTCCGTCGTCACCATCGCGCGCGATCTCGGCATCCCGATCCGCGAGCAGGTTCTGCCGCGGGAATTCCTGTACGTCGCGGACGAGTTGTTCTTTTCCGGGACGGCCGCGGAGATCACGCCCATTCGTTCCGTCGACCGTATTCCGGTTGGCGAGGGAAAACCGGGACCCGTCACCCAGCGCATTCAGCGCGAGTACATGGGGATCGCCAAGGGCAGAGTTCCCGACCGCCACGGGTGGCTGACACCGGTCGCTGAGCCCGCAGTTGCGGCCGGATAACTGCCGACGTGACTGAAGGTTTCCCTTGTTGAGGCTGGGAAACAAGCGTATTCTTCTTTTGTGATATTAGGCTGCCTTGCGTTGAACGCTTCGTTCGAGCCGTTGACGATGGTTCCGATGAAACGCGCGCTGCGGCTGGTGATCGACGGAAAGGCCGAAATCGTCGAAGCCGATCACGATCGGATCGTTCGGTCCGAGCGGCTCACGATTCCACGTCCTGCAGTCATTCGCCTGACGCGGTTCGTGCACGTGCCTCGTCGTTTCCGCCGTCACGTGACGAACACGTTCCTCTTCGCGCGCGACTCCTATCGCTGCCAGTACTGCGGGCGCCACATGACGGAGTTCAAGCCGCGTGAGGCGCTCACCCGCGACCATCTGATCCCACTCTCGCGCGGTGGCACGAACGACTGGACGAACGTCATCACGGCGTGCAGTCCGTGCAACACGCGGAAGGGCAACCGCCTGCCCGAAGAAATCGGAATGCATCCGCTGACGCATCCGGTCGAGCCGCATTTCGTGCATCTCAGCTGGGCGGTTCGCCGGCTCACGCCGATCCAGGCGCGCTACATCCGCACGTTCTATGGTGATCAGGTGCTGCACCAGCTCGAGGCGCTCGAGCACCGTCATCCGGAATTGCCGCATCGCGAGCCGCGTCATCCGGACGTGAAGCACGCGCACGATCATC
>JBOHTL010000501.1:0-4761 GCA_050733735.1 Gemmatimonadaceae bacterium | reverse complement strand
AGCACGCGGCGCGCGCGCGGGAGTCGTTCAACGCGCGCTTCTGGAATGACGCGACGGGTCATCTGTTCGACGTGATCGACGGACCCGACGGTGACGATCCGGCGTGTCGTCCGAATCAGGTCCTGGCGATCTCGCTGCCGAATCCCGTGCTGGATCAGTCGCGGTGGCGCGACGTGATGGAGGTCGTGGAGCAGAAGCTGCTCACGCCGGTGGGTCTGCGGTCACTGGCGCCGGACCACAAGGACTTCAAGTCGAAGTACTTCGGCGATCTCCGCGCGCGCGACGCGGCGTACCACCAGGGGACCGTCTGGGCGTGGCTGATCGGGCCGTGGATCGACGCGTGGCTCAAGCTGCATCCCGACGACAAGGCCGGTGCGCGACGGTTTCTGGATGGTCTCATCGCGCACCTGCCCGAGTTCGGCGTTGGTTCGATCGCAGAGATCTTCGATGCCGAAGCGCCGTTCACACCGAGAGGGTGCATTGCTCAGGCGTGGAGCGTCGCTGAAGTGCTCCGCTGCTGGGTGAAGACGTCGTCATGATTTTCAGAATCCCTCGCCATCACAGCAGAGGCCTCCGCATGGGCCCCACATGCCAGGGTCCTTAATGGTGAAACGCCATCGGGTGGTTCCGGGAACGGGCGCGTCATAGTGCTTGTGAGGCCCCAATACCCTGATCGATTTGAGGGCTGAGATCTGCGCCGCTGTCAGTGGGTGAGTCATTGCTGTAACAGTGTACTGCCATCCCGCTGTCGGATGGCGATGCAGGCGAATTCTGTTCTCTCCGCGTCGAAATCCGCGAATGTACAGCTTGCTCGTCGACGTGGGCTGCACTGATACATAGACGTTCGAAACGTGCTGCGGAGTCGCAAAGCTTCCGGCATCAAGGTCTGCAATTCCCGGTTGCGGGACGATTGCGGCGCGAATGTTCGTCGCGATCCACTTTGTTCCGACCTTTTGCTCCATTCGTTGCTCGTCGAACCATGACGGGATCTTGGCTTCGCGTGTGGCCGGACATGCGACCGTAGCGTCACCAGTGAACCAGTCACAATATGTCGTCGTTCGTGAGACGAATCCGGGAGCACCTATCTCGCACCAATCAGCCAGACACGGAAGTCCGAACACTGTTCGGCCGATGTTGTCCTCCAGAAAGCGGGCTGCCGGGATCATGTCACTCTGCGGAAATCCGGTCGATATCACGTTCACTTGTAGCGGCGACAGGCCCGCTGTGATCGCAACATTCCCGTCGGCGTCTCTGCAGGGCTTGTCGAGACCGGGTTGGATGATCCAGGCATCGAAGCCGCCTCCCGGTTTGGACTGCAAATACACGCAATTGAGTCCCCATCCGAGATTGAGTTTCGAATACGATGTTGGCAGCGGTTCATCGTCTTGCTGCATGACGACGATGTAGCCTGCGAGCACGCCGGGCTTGCCCTGGTGTCGCATCTGCCACGATTGCGTGAAAGAGCTGAGATATGGTGATGCGAAGATGCCGGCCAATGGGCCAAGCTCATTCGGCACGTCAGCCGCCAAGCGCTGCTCATCATGAAACTCCGG
Organism: Gemmatimonadaceae bacterium; assembly: GCA_050733735.1. Lineage (GTDB taxonomy): Bacteria > Gemmatimonadota > Gemmatimonadetes > Gemmatimonadales > Gemmatimonadaceae > DASPMP01. The sequence continues at coordinate 3,208 of JBOHTL010000501.1, read as the reverse complement.
TATATCCATCGCCACCTCGCCGAGACGACGCATCTCAGCGCGAACAAGGCGCATGATGGTTTTCTTCACGCTCACGTCGTAGCGATGCGCGCAGTCCGACGCCAGCTTCAGAGCGGTATCGGACTTGTTTCTCACCACGTCCTCGAGTAGCGCATCGCAAGCGCGGTCGCTGGCATATCGATAGGTGGGACGTGGTTCGGAGATCCCTCCCCACGGGTCGGGTCTGGACCCGACACATGAAAGGAGCGTTGCGGTCGAAATTAGCAAGACGACGCGCAGCACGTTGAGGAACGGAGATGCGCGTTTTTCATGCTCTGGGACCGGCCGGTGCATGGCAACCTCCCTTCATTAGGTGGGTGCTTCAATGCGCCAAGCTCAGACGGCGGGGCGCTTACCACTCAGCGTGTTTGACTAGCATGATCGGTAATGCGATTCCTCCCAAGCGCGGACAGCACGCTAGTCCACTTCTGCAGGCTGGAACGATCTGTGCTTCGCGCCGCCAGATCGGTGCGCAAGCGAAGCGCTGCCATGAGGCCTGCGATGCGACCGACTTCCGCTAGCTCGTTCGGCTCGAAGGTGTGCACAGATGTCAGCAGCTGTTCAAGTGCCGAAGTTGCAGAGACGGTATCACCCATGGCGAGAAGGATTCGCGCTCTCGCGTAGCCAAAGTCAGCGGTTGGCACCTGTCGTCCCCACCCGCGTCGGTCCGCTTCCAGTATTCCTTCAACAGTGCGACGCTGACCTCGTAGTGCGTGCACGGCGGCGGCAGCCAGTGGATGCTGGCTGGTGCTGACAAGACGCTGGAGAATCAGGCTATCGGGAGCTCCGGTCATCAACGCAGGACGAAGGAGCAGTTGCCCATCGAGCAGACCCACGGCGGCGCCCGTGGCTCTCGCGGCCTCCGTGACGGAGACGGCGAGCTGTTGTAGTGTCCAGTGCGGCCCACACTCGAGCGCCTGACCAACGAGAATGGCGTTCGATTCGGAGTAGAGCGCCAGCGGCGCTCCGCGCGGAGCGCTCACCGCACTTGTCTCCCGCGTCAACGCGAGCGCAAGGTCACATTGTCCAGTCAGGACGGCGAGAGGGATGAGGACACGCCCTGACGTTCCCGGTTCGCGACGATTCGCGGCGAGGACGGAGTCACTCAACGTGCGCACCGCTTCGATGAGATCCGTACGATCGGGCACACCGAACTTCAAGAGAAGGAGCGCTTCCGCCACCGCCAGCTGCGTTCTGGCTCGACCGTCCGCGAGTGAACGCGCAAGACGTATGGTGTCGATGGCGGCCGGATCACCGATCATCTCGAGCGAGATGGCCACTGCGTGTTTGGCCCCGGAGCTACGCGGGAAAGCCGCGGACCATGTTGCAGCCAGGCGTCGGAACTCGGACCGGCGACGACGGATCGCTTCCGCCAGGCCGGGCGGCGCCGGCGCGCTTGCAAACTCGGCAGCGAGATAAGGAAGCAGCACGAGGCTGTCGCCAATCCACCCGGGTCGGGCGTAGAACGTGGCGCTGTCTTGATCGCCGTACCCGACCGTCATCTGATTCGAGAGCAGCATAAGCTCGCGCAATCGCTGAAACGCGCCACGCTCGTAACCGCGGTACACCGACGGGAGAATTTCGAACGCCTTCGCATAGGCAATCATCCCGCGATGTGCGCTAGCCTTGAATCGCCACTTCGACGGACTGGTATGATCCGCAATCACTGTCTTATTCATCATGTTGCACTGGCCGATGCCGAACCACGCCGCGAAGTCGCGACTCTTGCGTCGAGCCAGACTCTCGTAGATGTCACAAGCCGCATCGAACTCACCCCGGGAAAGCTGGACGAGGGCAGCAGCGAGTCTGGCCTCCCGTTCGTCCAGCTGGTTAGAGTTCGCTAGCGCTCGTTCCGCGAACGTTCCCCACGTGTTCCCCAGCGGATTCTGCCAGGCGCGCACTTGCGCGAGCCAGAGCTCGGCGCGGGCATACTGCGCATCGAGCGTCGCAGCGCGGGCAAACTCGGACTCCGCGGCAACGAGATCCCACTCGCCCAAGGCGGTCTGCGCACGACCATAAGCCTGCACTGCGGGGAGCGATCGAGCCCTCGCATTGGTGATCGACGCGGAATCCGCATGGGCCCCCCGCAACAGCAGCGAGTCCGCCAGGCTGGCGAACGCGGCGGATGCCCGTGACAAATCGTTGGGAATTACCTCCGAGGCCTGGTACAGCGACGTCGTTCGCGCAGCATCGTACAGGGAAGCCACTACGTACCAGGCGTCACCACGCGCACTAATTTTTCCACGAACGAATCGTCCCGCCCCGAGCGATCGCGCCAGGCCCGCAGCATCCTCGATCGTGGCAACGTTGCTGAGCCGCTTGAGCGCGTCGGCAACCTGGAATGGATCTTCTACGGAAACATCACGCCACCGGGTGAGACCCTCGTGAAACAGATCGTCGTGTCGCCAGGCCGCGTCTCTGAGATCAGGCGCGCCATCTAAAGGCAAGAGGACGATCCTGGTCGTGTCCAACGCGAGGGGATCCGGTGTATGGATGACACGCGGAATGCCGAATGCACCCGCGACGACGGCGGCCGTGCCCAGCAACAGCAGACCCACAATGGCCGACCGGTTTAAGACCCTAGGCGCCGCGGCGGATTCATTCGCTCGCTCGCTCGCGGGCCTCGTGTTCAAAGCGGCGTCGAGCGTGGCCACCATCTCACTCGCCGTGCGGTAGCGGTCGGCCGGCGTTATCGCAAATGCCTTTTGAAGCGCGGTATCGAGCGCCAACGGAATGGACGGCCGGTACACGCGAAGATCGCGAGGAGGATGCACGAAGCGCTGCGCAATCACCGCCTCATCCGTCGGGCCGATGTACGCCTGCATCCCCGTGATCATTTCATAGATCACGCATGCCAGCGAGAACACATCGCTGCGACCGTCAAGCTCTTGCGAGCCAGCCGCCTGCTCGGGACTCATATATGCCGGCGTCCCTCGTACGACGTTACGAGACGTGGTCCCGGATGCCCCACTGCCGCTCAAATCGATGGCCCGCGCGATCCCGAAATCGCCGAGACATGCCTTGCCCCCCGTGAACAGGACGTTCTCAGGCTTGACGTCGCGATGGATCAGCCCGCGCTCATGCGCGTGGTCCAGAGCTTCAGCGACGGTCTTCGCGATCTCCAGGATCCGCGGGAACTCGAGCCGTTTCTCGCGCTTCAACAGATCCC
>JBOHTL010000500.1:0-3846 GCA_050733735.1 Gemmatimonadaceae bacterium | reverse complement strand
GTCGCATATACGCCGCCCTGCTCGAGCCAGGCGATGACGCTCTGGCTGAATCCGGGACGCGTACTGATCGAGAACCCGCCGTAGGCGTAGAGCATCGTGGGATTCCCGCCGTTCTTCACGAGGTCCTTGCGATACGTGATGAACATCGGCACGCGCGTGCCGTCCTTGCTCGCGTAGAACACGCGCTCCGTCGTGAACTGGGACGGGTCGAAGGTCAGCTTCGGCGGATTGAAGGGCGTGCTGCTGTTCGTGACCGCGTCGTAGCGATACACGGTGCTCGGCGACGTCGGCGACGAGAATGAGTAGAACAGCTCCGGCCGGTCGAACCTGCCAACGAGACCGCTGGCCGAACCCAACCCGGGCATCGGCACTTCGCGCTCGAGTTTTCCTTCGAGCGTGTACAGGCGGACGACGGACGCCACGTCCTGCAGCGACAGTACGCCGATGCGTCGGGCCACGAGCGACGCGCCCTCGATGGGCATGTCGCCCTCCGGGATCACCGTCACCCAGTTCGACGGCGCAAGTGCGTTCACCGGCGTGGCGACGATCTTCCGGTTCGCCGCGTCCTTGTCCGTCTGGATGTAGAGCTTTCCATTGGCAACGCCGAGCGCGTAATAGTTGGCGTCGTGCCCGGTGACCACCGGTTGGATCGGCGCGCGGACATTCGGGTTCTTCGGATCGCCAAGGTCGGCGACATAGAGCTCGTTCTTGTCGGTTCCGGCCGACGTGTTCACAAAGAGATATCGACCCGTCTCGTCCACGCCGCCGCCGACGTACCACTTCGGCTGGTCCGGGCGCTCGTAAATCGTGACGTCCTGCGACTGGGGCGTACCGACGCGGTGATAGTAGATCTTCTGATCAGCCAGGGCGGTCTTGATCTGCTCACCCTTCGGCGGCTCCGGATAGCGCGAGTAAAAGAATCCCGCGCCGTCGCTGGTCCATGACGCGCCGCTGAACTTCACCCAGCGGATGGTGTCCGCCGTGTTGCGACCCGTCCGCAAATCGCGGACGTAAAGCGTTCTCCAGTCCGAGCCACCCTCGCTCTGGCCATACGCGAGATAGCGGCCATCCGGTGACGGCGAGAACCCCGCCAACGCAATCGAACCGTCAGGCGACAACCGATTCGGATCGAGCACGAGTTGCTCGGGCCCATCGAGCGACTCGCGCGAATACCAGACGCTCTGGCGCTGCAGCCCGGAGTTCTTCGAGTAGTACCAGCGCCCGCCTTCGAACCAGGGCATCCCACTGCGCGCATAGTTGTAGAGCGACGTGATGCGCGCCTGGAAGATCTCGCGACCAGGCAGCGAGGCGAGGTATGGCATCGTGATGGCGTTCTGCGCCTTCGACCACTCCGCCACTTCCGGCTGGTCGATCTCCTCCATCCAGCGGAACGGGTCCGGGACGCGCGTGCCATGGTAGGTGGTGACCGTGTCGACCTTGCGGGTGGCCGGATACTGGATCTTCGACTGTTGCTGCGCCGTCGCGACGGATGTGGCGAGCGCAAGAAGGGCAAGGATGCGGACCGTGAACATGTCTCCTCTATGTCGGCCTTCACCTGAATCGTGCGTCAGCGCATGCCGCTTGTCGAGTGCGTCACGAACGTGACGTCGAAGCTGGCTGTGGCCATGTGCAGCGCGGTACTTTTCCTGTCACGGTAGAACGGGCGCCACGGCGCCGTTCCCTCACCCTTGCCTCTCCCCGAACATGCAGCGTCTTCTTCTCAAGGCTGGCCTCGCCAGTCTGACGTTCTTCATTTCTTCCTGCGCCACCGATCGACCCGTCGCCACGGCCGCACCGTCTTTGCTTGCGTTCGGCGGTATGGCGAACGTGATGGCAGCCGTCCGAGTCAGCGAAATCCATTACGACAACACCGGCACCGACGCTGGCGAAGCCATCGAGATCTCGGGCCCCGCAGGCATGAGCATCGAGGGATGGAGCATCGTGCTCTATAATGGATCCGGCGGCGCGACCTACGAGCCGACGCGTGTCCTGCGCGGCAGCATTCCGGCGACGTGCGGTTCTCGCGGCGTCGTCGTCGAGACGTATTCGACGAACGGAATCCAGAACGGCTCTCCGGACGGCATCGCTCTGATCGACGCGGACGGCAGTGTCGTCGAGTTCCTCTCCTACGAAGGCAGTGTCGTCGCTTCCGCAGGACCAGCACTGGGGTTGCGCTCACGGGACATCGGCGCCAACGAAGCGGGCAACGAGGCGGCGGGCCTGTCGCTGCAACGTGACGCCGACGAGTCGTGGTCCAATCCCATCGCCAATACCTTTGGCACGTGCAATGACACGCCGGGCGCCGGCGCAACTGTCGCCAGTGTAGCCGTCGAGGGTTCCGCATCACTCTTCGCTGGCATGCGCGAGGTATACACGGCAAAGACGCTGGACGCGTCGGAGACGGAGATCAAGGGAACAACCGTCTCGTGGATCAGCAGTGACCTGAACGTTGCGCATGTGAGCTCGGGGGGCGTCGTCACTGCGCGCGGCCCTGGCGAAGTACAGATCATCGCGAGGGCGGCGAATGGAGTCGCCGGTTCGATCGCGATCGCGGTGGAAGAAGTCGTGCCGCTGCCGCCCACGGAGACCTTCATCTCGGAGATCCACTACGACAACGACGGGATGGACGCGGACGAAGCGATCGAGGTGGAAGGTCCTGCCGACCAGAACGTCAGCAATTGGCGTCTCGTCCTCTATAACGGCAGCAACGGTGAGGTCTACGACACGCGTACCCTCTCGGGCGTGATTCCGTCGCAATGCGCTGGCCGCGGCACCATCGAAGTGACGTTCCCCACGAACGGTATCCAGAATGGCAGTCCGGATGGCATCGCGCTCGTCAACTCCAGTGGCGCTGTCGTCGAGTTCATCTCCTACGAAGGCGCGTTCCGCGCCACGGACGGTCCTGCGATCGGCCGCCTGTCCACGAACATCCCGGTCGACGAGACTGGCGGAGCACCCGGACGCTCACTGCAGCGTGATGCGCTCGGCTGGTACGGGCCCGCGACTTCGAGCTTCAGAGCCTGCAATGTCGCCCCTGGACCATTCGTCTCCTTCACGGGCCGTGATTCTGGCGATCCCGCACTGCCCGTCGGATACGAGGATCAGCTCTTCGCAACGCTGAACGATGGCCGCGGGGGCACTACCCCGGCATCGTTCACCTGGTCGAGCGAAACGCCAGACATCGCGCGTGTCGACGCAGATGGGGTCGTTCATGCGCTTGCCGCCGGAACCGCGACGATTCGCGCGGTCGGCGACAATGGCGCCAGCGGAACGTTCAACCTCGCCACGCGCGTCGCCGAGGCCAGCGCCACGGCGCAATACGCGAATCACACGGAGTTCGGCGTTCCGATCGAAGCCGACGCCCGCGACGATTTCGTCATTCATCGTGATCAGTACACGAGCTCGTTCGATCGACTTCGTGGCATTCCGAACTGGGTGAGCATGAACCTCGAGGCGACGCACTTTGGACCAGAGGATCGCTGCGACTGCTTCACATTCGATCCGGCGCTCCCCGCCGATTTCCGCCGCTACACGACCGCGGACTACACCGGCGCTGGCGACTTCCATGGCTACCCGATCGATCGCGGTCATCTTGTCCGCTCATTCGACCGCACCTCCGGTAGCCTCGACAACGCGACGACGTACTTGTTCTCGAACATCATTCCGCAGGCCGCCGACAACAATCAGGGACCGTGGTCGAAAATGGAGATGGAGGTTGGGGACCTCGCCCGCTTCGAGAACAAGGAGCTGTACATCGTGGCCGGAGCGTCGGGCAGCAAGGGCACCGTCAAAAACGAAGGACTCATTACCATCCCGACGCATGTGTGGAAAGTGGTCGTGGTGATG
>JBOHTL010000499.1:0-1992 GCA_050733735.1 Gemmatimonadaceae bacterium | reverse complement strand
CCCCCGCACGTAATCGAATTTGAGCGCCGACTCGCGCGTCGGCCGGAAGTTCGCGCCAATCGTGACCTGTCCCGCGCTCTCGCCGGGAATATCGGCGTCGAACTTCACGTAATCCCAGCGCGCCTTCAGCGCGAAAGACGACTGCGGCATCGTGCGCACCAGGCCCTGCCAGAGCTGGTGCACCGCTTCCACGTACCAGCCATGCTGCCGCGACGCGTAGATGCCCACCAGCCCCGGAGATACATCCACTCGCGCCAGCGCCGCTTCGCCCGCGATCGTCGTGCCGAACAGCCGAGTCTCGGCGTCGATCACGCTGATCGTGACGTCGCGACGCTCGTCGATCCGCGTCCCTTCCAGGTTGAAGACGTTGTAGGCGCCGTGATGCGCAGAGACTCCGATCTCGTGATCGAGCCCCGGGCTCCACGCCAGGCGACCAACGACCGCGGGTGACCCGTTGTTATCCTCGAAGTTCCCGCGACCCAGCGGAATGCGCGTGCCGGCCTCCGAGTCGTCGATGAGACCCGAGTGAAAACCGTTGGTCGCGTACACCTCGTAGGTCACGCGCGCGGAGCCGCGGCCGAACTGGCCGAGCGCGCCGAAGCCGGGCTCCGACAGCGCGACGCCGATCAGCTCCGTGGACACCAGCGGCCGATCGGTGAACTCGTTGAGCGGGCTGTCGTGCGCGAGATTGAATTTCCCCAGCGGCGAGAGAATCATTCCGCCGCGCAGCGCGAAGGTGGGGCTGAAGAGCAGATCGATCGCGGCGTATTCCAGCTTGATCTCCTGGCCCCCGTCCTCTACTTCGAGCTCGGCGCCGATCCGCACGAAGTCGCTCACGCGCGTGCTCGTGAAGAGGTTGAAGCGTTTGGCCTCGAAGCCCGCTTCGTCGCGAAGCCCTTCCACTTCCTCCCACCGCGCGTGCGCTTCCGCGTAGCCACCGATGGCTGTGCGGCCAAAGAGACGACCCTGATGCGGCTTGTCGTAGATACCGCCGCGCACGAAGGGACGCGTTGTGTCCGCGAGCGTGTCGGGCCGTTGCTGCGCCCCGGCGACGGACGTGAGGACCGCAACGAGCAGCATCCACCTCATCGCGCGACCTCGATCACGATCTCGTCACCTGTCACGCGCGTCGGATAGCGCGTAAGCGCCCGCTGCGCCGGGCCCTTGAGCACCTGTCCGTCGCGATCGTACGTCGATCCGTGACAGGGACATACGAGGCGGTCGTTCTGCACCTCGACCGTGCATCCGCGATGCGTGCAGATGGGCGACAGCGCGCGGTATTCGCCATTTGCCTGCGACAGCACGTAGATGGGATCCTGCATACCCGCCGGAAGCACGCGAATGGCCCCATACGGCTCGGCAAGCTCGGGAAACTCTGTGATCGCGAGCCGAACGCGCCCGGCGCTCATGGGTACCGGGTGCGTGACGAGAGAGGCGCATCCGGAAAGCAGGGCACCAGCGCAGCAGGCCGCGCACGTCGCGACGAATTCGCGGCGCGCCATCACGACCGATTCGGGGTTCATCGGGATTCCACGAAGTCGAGGAGGGCGGCTTTCTGCGCGGCCGTCAGTGCGGCGAACGCATTGCGCGACGCGAGCGCCTCGCCGCCGTGGAGCAGAATTGCCGCTTCCACGGTTTTCGCGCGCCCATCGTGCATCAGCAATGCCTCGCCATTCAGGAAGCGACGCATGAGCCGCAGTCCCCAGAGCGGCGCGGTGCGCCACTCGCGACCGGAGGCCTGGCCGTCGGCGCGGTTGTCCGCGAGCCCGTCGCCCATGTCGTGGAGCAACAGGTCGGAATAAAGCTCGACGGTGCGGCCGGAGACTGCGGGGATCGGGCTTGGTCCGGTCTGGAAGGACGGGACGTGGCATCTCGCGCACTGGATCTGCGTGAACAGCTGCCGCCCCTCGGCGCGCTGCTCCGTCTCCGCGCCCGGCTCCGGCGGCGCCAATGCCCTGATGTAGTGCGTCACGGCCTGCACGGTACTCTCGA
>JBOHTL010000498.1:0-2991 GCA_050733735.1 Gemmatimonadaceae bacterium | reverse complement strand
CTCGGCGCCGCGCGCGGCCGCCCATTCCACGAGCTGCGTCAACGTACAGAAGTCTCCGACGCCCCAATCATGCTCGCGTCGCACCGAGTAGAGGTTTGCCACCACGCCCACGGCGGGCAGATCGCCGCCCTTGCGCGCGCGGTACAACATCTCCGGTGTGACGCAGGACGACGGCACGACGATGTACGCCTGTTCCGTGGTGCGCGGGCTCCCTCCGGTGGGCGGTTCCAGTCGCGCGACGAGCCGGTGATAGCCGTACGGCGTTCGTGTCGGCAACTCGAGCGTCGTCGAGCGACGGATGTCGCGGCGCACCGTCCAGACATGCCCCCCCTCTTCCTCGAGCACGAGCTCGACCCGAGCCGACCGCATCCCGGACGGCAGACGTACGCGTACGCGCCGCGCGGACGGATCGTCGCGACGAACCACGCGCACGGGATCCAGCACCACCTCCGCCGCTTCGTGGTCCAGCTCGTCGATCCAGGCAGCCGCGGCGTCCTCGGTCGGGACGTCGAAGCCCATGACGCCGAGCAATGCTTCACGTGTCGCGTCGGGCGTGCGACGCACCTGCCGGCCCGTCTGGTCGATGTATTCGGAGATGATCCCGAGGCGCTCCGCCAGGCGGCGGAGCCGCGACGGCCGCGCCGGGGGAGGGGCAGGACTCACGCGCGTTCCGGAACGAGCACCAGCACACTCAGAGGTGGAAGTGTCAGCTCGACGGACTGTGGAAAGCCGTGGAACGGCGACGCCGTCGCCTCCGCCCGCGCCCGGGTAGCAAACCCGCTTCCGCCCCACTCGGCGTCGTCGGAGTTCAACGCCTCGCGATAGGCGCTCTTCAGCGGCACGCCGATGCGATAGTGCTCGCGCGGCACCGGCGTCAGGTTGAGCACGACGATGGAGTGGTGCTCGCCATCGCGGCGGGTGAACGCGAGGACCGAATTCTCGCGATCGTCGGTGCTCACCCAGCTGAATCCTTCAAACTCGGCGTCGCGACGCCAGAACTCCGACCGTTCGCGGTACAGGCGCGACAGGCGGCCGACGAACGCCATGAACTTCGCGCGGCGCGGATCATCCTGCAGCAGATTCCACTCGAGACTCTGCTCGTGGTTCCACTCCGACCAGGGTGCGAGCTCCATCCCCATGAACAGGAGCTTCTTCCCGGGCCGCGTGAACATGTAGGTGAGCAGCGTCCGCAGGTTGGCGAACTTCTGCCATTCGTCTCCAGCCATCTTGTTGAGCAGCGAGCCCTTGCCGTGCACGACCTCGTCGTGCGACAGCGGCATGATGAAGCGCTCGGTGTACTCGTAGATCATCGCGAAGGTGAGCTGGTCCTGATGCCAGCGGCGGTGAATCGGATCCTCCGTGAAGTACTTCAGGGTGTCGTGCATCCACCCCATGTTCCACTTGAAGGTGAATCCGAGCCCGCCGTGCACCGGATCGTTGGTCACTCCCGGCCACGCCGTCGACTCCTCCGCGATGATCGAACACCCCGGGTGCTCGTGCCGGATGGTCTCGTTCAACTGACGCAGAAAGTCGATCGCCTCGAGATTCTCGCGGCCGCCGTAGCGGTTGCGCATCCACTCGCCCGGCTGCCGGCTGTAGTCCAGGTAGAGCATGGACGCGACGGCGTCGACGCGCAGACCGTCGGCGTGGAACTCCTCGAGCCAGAAGAGCGCGTTCGCGACGAGGAAATTCCGGACCTCGGCCCGGCCGTAGTTGAAGATCAGTGTCCCCCAGTCGGGGTGCTCGCCGAGTCGCGGATCCTCGTGCTCGAACAGCGCGGATCCGTCGAACATCCGCAGCGCGAAGTCGTCCTTCGGAAAATGCGCGGGCACCCAGTCGAGGATCACGCCGATGCCGTTGCGATGCATCGTATCCACGAAGAAGCGGAAGTCGTCCGGCGATCCGTAGCGCGACGTGGGTGCGTAGTAGCCGCTCACCTGGTATCCCCATGAGCCATAAAAGGGATGCTCCATCACCGGCAGCAGCTCGACGTGCGTGAACCCGAGCTGCTTCACGTGGTCGGCGAGTCGCGGCGCGATCTCGCGGTACGTGAGAAAGCGGTCGCCCTCCTCGGGGACGCGCGCCCACGAGCCCAGATGCACTTCATAGATGAGCTGCGCAGAGCGATGCGGATCCATCGTGTCGCGCTTGCTCATCCACTCGTCGTCGCTCCAGTCGTACGACGCCGACGCGCGTTCGACGATGGACGCCGTACCGGGATGCTGCTCGAGCTTGAACGCGAATGGATCGGTCTTGACCCGGATGTCGCCCGACTGTGTCACGATCTCGTACTTGTACAGCGCGCCCGGCGGGATCTCGGGAATGAAGAGCTCCCACACGCCCGACGAGCCAAGCACGCGCATCGGGAAGATGCGTCCGTCCCAGGTGGCGAAATCGCCAAGAACACTCACGCGCTTTGCGCTCGGCGCCCACACGGCGAAACCGACCCCCGCGACGCCATCCACGGTCATCGGATGCGCGCCGAGCTTCTCCCAGAGCCGCCGGTGGGTGCCTTCGTTGAAAAGGTGCAGATCCATCTCGCCGAGCGTCGGCAGGAAGCGATACGGGTCGTCGCGCTCCCACACGTTGCCGTCGGAAAAGTGAAAACGCACGCGATAGCGCAGTGGAAGCTCGAGCTCGGGAAGGAGAACCGCGAACAGGCCATTCCCGAGGCCGCGCATCTCGTGCGTCTCGCCGTTCGCCGTGATCACCACCTCGGCCTTTTGCGCCGCATGGTGCATCGCGCGAATGACGACGCCATCCGGCGCCGGGTGCGCCCCGAGAATGGAATGAGGATCATGCTGACTGCCGCTGAGCAGGCGATCAACTGCCGGCCCTTCGGGCCGGAGAACTGCCGCGACTTCGTCGCGGACAACTGCCGCGGCTTCGCCTCGGGCGGGTGGGTCGTTTTTTCTCCGGCCGGAACGGCCGGCAGTTCTCCGGTCCGAAGGATCGGCACTCGTCCGATCCGCAGGATCGGCGGTTGTCCGC
>JBOHTL010000497.1:0-3076 GCA_050733735.1 Gemmatimonadaceae bacterium | reverse complement strand
GTCTCGTGCATCTCGCGCGTGCGGATCTGCACCTCGTACAACTGGCCGCCCGGGCCGAAGACCGTGGTGTGGAGCGACTGATATCCGTTCGACTTCGGCTGCGCGATGTAGTCCTTGATGCGCTCCTGTACCGGCGTCCAGCGATCGTGCACGATGCCGAGCGCGTGGTAGCAGTCGGGCACCGAGTTCACGAGGACGCGAATGGCGAGCAGGTCGTAGATCTCCTCGTACGGCTTCTGCCGCTGGAGCATCTTCTTGTAGATCGACCAGAGATGCTTCGGTCGGCCCGTCACCTCGAAGTGATTGATGCTGGCTTCGCGCAGCGCTTTCTCGAGCGGTTCGCGGAAGAGTCCGATGAGCTGCTCGCGCTCGCCGCGCTTCTGCGCGACTTTCTTCGCGAGCGCGCGGTATTCGTCGGACTCGAGATGCTTGAACGAAAGGTCCTCGAGCTCCCACCGCATCTTCGCCATGCCGAAGCGGTGGGCGAGGGGCGCGTACAGATCGCGCGTTTCAGCGGCGATGCGCCGCCGCTTCTCCTCCGGCAGCGCGTCGAGGGTCCGCATGTTGTGGAGCCGGTCCGCGAGCTTGACGATGATGACGCGGGCGTCCTTCGCAATCGAGAGCAGCAGCTTGCGATAGCTCTCGACCTGCCGGTCTTCCTTGGTTCCGCCGCTCGGCAGCTTCGCGATCTTCGTGAGACCGTCGACGATGCCGGCAATGTCCTTTCCGAACTCGCGCTCGACATCGGGCACGGTGATGCGCGTGTCCTCGACCACGTCGTGAATCAGCCCGCAGGCGACGGTCACGGAATCCAGCTGCAGCTCAGCCAGGATCTTCGCCACCTGCACGCAGTGCGTGACAAATGGCTCCCCTGACAGCCGGGTCTGACCCCGGTGCGCCTCTTCGCTGAACTTGTACGCGCGCGCCAGCAGGTCGCGGTCGAGTCTCTCGATCTCGAACGCATCCTCCCAACCAGGAATCCGATCGTTGATGGCCGTCGCCGTCACAACAGTCCTGCCTCCGCGAAGCTCGTGTAGCGTCCCCGACCGATGATTACGTGATCATGTACGGGTATGTCCAGTAGCCGGCCCGCCGCAACCAGTTGATCCGTCACGTTCCGATCGTCCGACGAGGGAGCCGGGTCGCCGCTGGGGTGGTTATGGACGAGGATGATGGCCGCGGCCCGCTCGGCGATCGCCTCCCGAAAGACCTCCCTCGGATGTACCAGGGACGAGTTCAGGATGCCCCGGGTGACCGTAATATCGCGCTCCAGACGGTGCTGGGCATCCAGCACAGCGACGTGAAACTCCTCGACAGGCAAGTCTTCGAGCCGTGGCGCGAAGATACCAACGATGTCCCTGGGGGACCGAACCGGCATCGATTCGTCGCGTTGCTCGGAGGCCAACCGCCTGCCCAGCTCGAGCGCCGCATGAATGACGACAGCTCTGGCTCTTCCTACCCCGATGTGAGTGGTTAGATCGGCCACCGGGCGCATCGCCAGACGCCGCAGCGACCCGTGGGCTGCGCCCAGGATGTCCTGCCCGATGCGCAGCGCAGACCGTCCCCGGCCTCCCGACCCCAGCACGATCGCCAGCAGCTCGGCGGTGGAGAGCGCGTTGGCTCCGAGATCGACAAGACGCTCACGAGGCCGCTCGGTGCGTGGAAGCTCGCGAATGGTGCTGGCGGTCATGCCCACACGCTACGACCACGCCGCCGGAATGTCCTACAGAACGATTGCGCTCCGGTTCACAAGGTCGCGCCGTGGCATTTCTTGAACTTCTTGCCCGAGCCGCATGGGCATGGATCGTTGCGACCGACGCTCGACCAGTCGACGTCCGCGGGCGGGGTGTTCTGCGAGAGGCTGCGCGTCCGCCCCGCGCCGACCACGACAGGGTCCTTCCGGGCCGCGACCGTCGGTTTTGGCGGCTGATCCGGACCAATGTCGACGGCCGTGTCTTCGGGGCGGTCCTGCGCTGATGACGGCTCTTCCTCTTGCACATCTTCGAGGACGCCGAGCGCGTTGTAGCGTCTCTGCCTGGGCGCCTGGCGCCGTGGTCCATCAGGTCCACGCCGCGGTCCGTCAGGTCCACTGCCGTCGCCGTCACGGTCGAGCCCTCCTCCACCCATTGGCGGGGGGGGGCCAAACTGGAGCTGCACCTTGAGAAAGCGATCCGAGAACGTGTTGTAGATGTCGTTCATCAGATCCACGAACATCGTGTACGCTTCCTGCTTGTACTCGACGAGCGGGTCCTTCTGTCCCCACCCGCGATAGTGGATCGAGTTGCGGAGCTGGTCGAGATCGTAGAGGTGGTCCTTCCACTTCTCGTCCAGCACGTTCAGCATGACGAGCGACAGCAGGCGATCGCCGTAGCCCTTGCCGTTCTCGTCGCGAACGGTGTCGAGATTCGCGAGCTTCGCGTAGAACGCCTTTCGCGCCGCGTCGACCGACACGTTCTGCACGTCGGTCAGGTTGGTGGGACGCAAATCGACGTTCTCGAGCTCCGGAACCTGCACCAGGTAGTGCATCAGCAGCTCCTGGCGCAGCAGATCGTAGTCCCACTCCGTCTCGGACTCGAACTCGGCGAGGAGCGCCTCCACACGCGCGCGAACGGACTTCTCGACCATCTGCAGCGCTTCACCCTTGAGCTCTTCGCCACCCTCCAGCGCGAACGACCGCAGCGAGTAGATCACCTCGCGCTGCTGGTTCATCACGTCGTCGTACTCGAGCAGTCGTTTGCGCGCCTGGAAGTTCTGCAGCTCCACGCGCTTCTGCGCCTGCTCGATGGACCGCGTGATCAGCGGATGCGTCAGCACCTCGCCTTCCTTCGCGCCCAGCCGGTCCATGAGCTTCGCGATGCGGTCTGATCCGAAAATCCGCATCAGATCGTCTTCGAGCGAGAGATAGAAGCGCGACGTCCCCGGGTCGCCCTGACGACCGGCGCGACCGCGGAGCTGGTTGTCGATGCGGCGCGACTCGTGGCGCTCGGTTGCGAGAATATGCAGTCCGCCGAGCTGAACTACTTCGTCATGCTCTTTGTCGGTGGCGTCCTTGTATGGCGCCAAGAAGGCCTCCCAC
>JBOHTL010000496.1:0-6715 GCA_050733735.1 Gemmatimonadaceae bacterium | reverse complement strand
CAGCTGCGGTTGCAGCGACGCTTCGCCCAGCGCGCGGATCTCGCTGTGGATCGCGGCGACACGCGCGGCTCGCCGCTCGAGCGTTGGAGGTGTCTGAGGGGGCTGCGTCATGATTCTACGCCTTCAGCACAAACCGCTTCCGCGTGGCGTACCACACGAGAGTCCCGGCCAGCGTGGTGAGCACGATGCTGCGGACGGTGGCCATCTGCCACGTGCTCGTGAAGCTGTTGCCGATGCCGGTCAGCCAGAGCACGTGCTCGAAGCCGAGCATGATGATGACATAGGCGAACAGCGCGTTCTGTCCAATGAGCGCGACCGGGCGCAGTGCCTTGCGCCCGGCCTTGAAGAGATCCGACAGGATCATGAGCCCGCCGAGCGCCGCCATCGCCGAGCCGGCCATGAGCAGGAGGAAGCCGAGCGTCTGCGGATCCTTCTTGATCCCCCCCTCCAAAGGCTCCACCAGCATCCCGCTCACCAGGAGTAAGGAGGACCACGCGAAGAGCTGGGCGAGAACGCGATCGCGTTCCGTCGCGGCCCCGCGCACCAGCGTGAGCAGCGCCGCGCAGACCAGGCCGACGGCGATAGCCGTCGCCATGGGAGAGCGGCGCTCGTACAGGCCGACGCAGAGAATCGGGATGACGCTCCACCCGAGCGCGGCGAGTGTCCCGAGGCGTCGCGTGGACCAGGACCGGACGGTCGTGTTCCCCTTCGGTTTCTGCATCCAGCGCCAGATCAGATCACCCGCCATCGTGCCCGGAATGATCACGAGCAGAAGATCCAGGTACCACGGCTGGTAGAACCATGGCAGCGGGTTCGCGTACCAGACGTCGGCAACCGCCGGGACATTCGGCGCCAGACTGCGGCCGAGGATGACGAGTCCGAAAATGCCCATGCGAAGCCAGACGTTCCGGCGTGTCAACAGCCAGACGGCCGTGCCTGCGACGGTCGCGAACGCGAGCGCCGCCATGATGTAGTCGCTCCGCTGCGCCGAGAAGCGCTGGCCGTACACCAAAGGGGGCACGACGAACAGCAGGAGTGCGACACCGGCCCACCCGGCCCAGCGCAGGGCGCGCGCGTACGCGGGCTTCCATGTCGCGGGCGGCCGCACGAACACGGCGAACGACACCAGCAGCCCCGCGAGCGCCAGCACGTTGCCGCGCTTCGTGTAGTCCTGCGTCCAGTACGGATTCACATGTCCGATCAGCAGCGCGAAGACCAGGAGCAGCGCCCCGCGCCGAACGGACTGCATGACGATGTCCGGATACGGCTTCCCTTTCGCCAGGCGTCCACTCATGGCAACGGGAAGGGCGGCCGCCATCGTGAACACGAACATCGCGAAGAGCGTGTCCTGCCAGGTGAGGCCCGCGTTGGCGACGTAGTCGCGCGTCGGCGACGGCGGCACCTGGGTATGGTACATCCAGTTGGCGAACGGCCCCCAGGGCGGAATGGTGAAGGTGAAATTCATGGCCAGGAGGAGCACCCCGCGGAACGCATCGAGACCGAAGACGCGCTCGGTGGGGGCGACGCTCACCGCGGACGCCTGACGCGGAACCTCCGCCGGCCTCGCCGTGGTCGTCGCTGGCGTCTCGACCTGCGGCGTCGGGATCAGCGGGCCAACGACGTCGGTGTCGATGACGACGTCCGGAGCGATCTCCGGCAGGGAGCGCGGATCCCGGATGATGCGTTCCGGATCTCCCGTCATCGGGCCATGCAGCACGATCGGCTGCTCGTCCTTGCGGGGCGTCGTCACTGGCTCGCCACTTTTGCGGGCAGCTCAGTCCGCGGCGCTCGAAGGGCAAACCGCGCGGCCCACCAGCGCGGCCGCGACACGGCGCCGCCTTCGGTGAGCGAGAGTCCGACGGAGAAGCGGACGCTCATCGGCGATTCCATCGCCGTGCTGAACACCACCTTCCCGCGCCCCTTGAGGGCCGTGCCGGGCACCTCGTACGCCACCATCGTTCCTGGTGCAACGGGTTTGTCGAGCACGAGCCGCGCGCCATTCGGGCTCACTTCGTCGAGCATGCCGCGGATGCTTTCCCCTGGCACCATGTCGCTCGCTTCAACGTCGACCCGTGCGGCGAGCTGTACGCCGACGCGCGCCGTGCCCCGCGCGTTGTGCATCATCTCGCCGGTGCGCGCGAAGAGATCGGGCGACTGACGATAGCGCTTGCGCCAGAGCGGCACCGCGTGATGGGTGCAATGCAGCTCGATCGCGTCGCGATCCTCCATCGACACGGTGTCGAACCTGATGCCGTGGCGATGAATGGGGCCATGCGGTGTCTGCACGGTCTCGACGTGAACCACCGTCGCGCTCGTGCGAACTTCCCTGCTGTACAACGGGAGCGTCACCTGCAGCCGTGTCTGCGGCTCGTAGTAGAACGCGCTGCGGAATCCGAGCCCGGACGGGTTCACATCGTAGATGGACGCCAGCTCTTCGTCGCCTGGATCACCCGCGACCGCGACGCGGAACCGCATCGGCAGATTCTCGACGAAGCGGTGGTCCGACCGCTGCTGCTTCATGCGGAGACACATACGCACCACGTGCGCGGCGCAGCTGATGTTCCACAGCGCCCACAGCGCGCTCGCGATGTACGCGAAGATGAAGTTCGTGGTGTTGTAGTTCACCCACCCGTTCGCGAAGGCGAATGGAGCCCACGCGACCGCGAGCGCCGATGCGCCGAACACCACGGCCTGCGGCGCATACGTCCGGAACGGCACGTCGCTCGTGCCCTTGGGAGTGACGTTGAACTTGAGCGGCTTGCGCGCCACGAGCGCGGTGATCGACACGACGTACGTGAAGAACTTCGCCATCATGTAGCGCTCGGAGATGAAGAGATTCCCCGTTCCGCGCGACAGGAGCTCGAACGCGACGACCGACAGCACCAGGTACGGCAGCAGGAGCGACACGAGCGTCGCGCCGTTCGCGTTCACCGGCACGGCGCCGGTGAGCAGGAAGATCACCGGCGAGGCGTAGAAGATCGCTTTCTGCAGCCCGTCGAACGGATACAGGTTCGCGGCCATGTACGAAACGCGCTGCTGCCAGGTGAGCCCGGGAATCGTGAGCGGGTTCTGCTTGCGGAGCATCTGCATCGAGCCCTGCGCCCAGCGCTGGCGCTGCACGTGGAACGCGGCCGCGGAGCCCGGGGACAAGCCGAAGGCGAGCGCCGACGGGTGATATACGGATTTCCAGCCGCGGGCGTGGAGCGTCAGCGACGTCTCCATGTCCTCGATGATCGTGCCCGACCTGAAACCATCGATGTCGTCGAGCGCCGCGCGCCGCAGCATGCCTCCGCACCCGCAGAAGAACGACGCGTTGTGCGAATCCTTCCCCGGCTGCAACAGCGAATAGAAGAGCCGGTTTTCCTCCCACAGCTCGCGCGCGTCGTCGTCGACGACATGCGTGAAGGAGTCCGTGTTGTAGAAATCCTGCGGCGTCTGAACGAATGCGACCTTCGGATCGTTGAAGTATCCGAGGAGCTCGTCGATCATGTTCGGCAGTGGGAAGTGGTCGGCGTCCAGCTGGAGGATGAACTCGGCATCGGTGACCTGCAGCGCGTAGTTCAGATTCCCCGCCTTGGCGTTCGCGTTCCCCGCGCGGCGGATGTAGCCGATGCCGAGCTCCTCGGCGATGCGCTTCAGCTCATCACGCTTGCCGTCGTCGAGGAAGTACGTGCGATGCGGGTAGTGCATCGCTCGCGCGCCGATGGCCGTGCGACGCAGCACTTCCAGTGGCTCGTCGAAGGCGGTGATGAACACGTCGACCTTCCGGCCCTGTGGCGCCGGACGCACTTCGCGCCTCGACAGCCGCCACGTCCCGAAGAGAAAGAGAGCGGCGCTGACCCATCCCCACGTCTCGGCGCTGACCAGCAACACCGAGAACACCATCGCGTCCGGATTGAGCGTGTCGGTCCAGCGCCACCACAACCAGAAGAGGCCGTACGTCAACGAGACGAGCGCCAGCGCCCGCACCAGCCGTTCCTGCCCCACCGTCAAATGGGTGAGCTCGCGAACGCCGCGAACCATCCAGTGCTTCTTTGCCGCCATGGCTGTGACCTGAAGCACCAGTCGTGCCGCTTTTTGTTTATCGACCAACTTTGTGACACCAAATGGCTTGGGACTTGCCCGCTCTCGCGCGAGAGAACAAACCCAACCAACTGGGAGAAAATGCAGACGAGTGTTCTTGGTCTGGTCGCGGTCGCCGCAGCCATGACGGTCCATTGCGGTTCCGCGAACGCCACAGATGAGTCCCGCGCACAACCTGCAACCGCCCAGACCGGCTCCAGCACATCGAACAACGAGATCCCGGCGTACGCGCCGAAGGCGTTGCGCAATCCGGTGCCGGTCGATCGCGCCGCGCAGGATGCCTACTTCGACGCGGCGGCACGGGCCGCGTGGGCCCAGGTCGATGCGATGTACCATCCGTCGACCGGGCTCGTGAGCGCCCAGCCGACGTGGGCGTATCCGACAGCGTGGGACGTCGCCAGCGCGCTCGCGTCCTTTTATTCCGCGCGCGGATTGGGCTACATCAGCGACGCCGAATACAAGCAGCGCGCGTCGCGGCTGCTCGAGACGATGCGAAAGGCCCGCCTGTACCGGGGAATCGCGTATGGCCGGAACTATGATGCCGGGACGGGCGAGCTGGTGGGACCCGACCAGAAGCCCGATCAGAACGGGACAGGATTCTCCGCCATGGATCTCGGTCGGCTCATGGTGGTACTCGCCATCGTGTCGCGCAATGATCCCGAGCTTGCCCCTGCCGCGCGCGCAGTCGCAACGCGAATCGATGGGCGCCGCGTCATCCGAAACGGCTATCTGATCGGCACGGAGCTCAACAAACAGGGACGTCCGGAGGCCTATCAGGAAGGCCGCCTGGGTTATGAGCAATATGCGGCGTCAGGTTTTGCGCTCTGGAACATGGCGCCGTCCGCCGCGCTGAGTGCCCGGTCCAACGCGAAGCAGGCGAACGTGCTGGGCATCCCGATCACCGCGGACAAACGTGGCCTGGATCGGCTGACGAGCGAGCCATTCATCATGCACGGCCTCGAGCTCGGCTGGTCGCCGGAGCTGCGCGAGATGGCGTGGCAGACCCTCAGCGCGCAGGCGGCGCGGTACGCCAGCACCGGCCGGGTGACGATGGTCAGCGAAGACGCCATCAATCAGCCGCCGCACTTTTTCTATTACTACTGCGTCTACTGCTCCGGAAAACCGTTCGTCATCAACATTCACACGCCGGGCGTCGAGCTGAGCGGCCCACGCTGGGTGAGCACCAAGGCGGCGTTCGCCTGGCATGCGCTGCTTCCGAGCGAGTACACCTGGCTGGCGGCGCAGACGGTCAAGCCGGCGCTGCATACGAAGAGCGGGTGGGCAACAGGCGTCTTCGAAGACTCGAAGAAGAGCACCGACACGTACAGCCTGAATACCGCGGCGCTGATCCTGGAGGCCGCGCTCTACCGGAAGACGGGCAAGCCGCTCATCGCTCAGGCGCGTTGAGCGCCGCGCGCGGCAGAAAGGGATGTCCCAGCGTGCGGTACGCCGCGGCCTCGAGAATGACGGCCGCGGTGTTGATGTCGTAGCTGCGGGTTGCGGCGCCGGAGGTTTCCAGGACTCCGGAGCTCCAACCCGCGTTGGCGCGGGCGCGCTGGATCCGCTCCACAGCAAGACTGGTATACTCGCTCGGGAGGAGCGCATGCCAGCCGAACGTCGCCTTGGTGCTCTGCCAACGGGGTGAGTTGTACCGCCGTCCCGGCTCGTGCGCCTCGATCACGAACGCCCGGCCGCTGCAGTACACACAGTAGTAGTAGAAGTAGTGCGGCTCGATGCCGACCGCGTCCTCGCTCACGATCGTCATGATGCCCGTTCGGCGGTACCGTTCCGCCTGAACCTCGAGGAGATTGCGCGCAAGCTTCTCCTCGTCGTCGTTCCAGCCGACCTCCAGGCCGAGCAGGATGAATGGTTCGCTGGTGAGCCGATCGAGACCGCGCGCATCCCTGAGCAGCTCGATGTCGTAGACGGTGAGCGGCTGGGAGTTGGTGTTCAGATCCAGGGCCAGCGCCACGTCGTGCCCCCAGAGCGCGAAACCGCGCGCGGCGTACTGCTCGTATCCGACGCGACCTTCCTGGAAGTGATACGGCTTGCGGCCCGGCGTCGCGTCCTCACCGTGCATGTAGCCATCGACGACGACGCGATCGAGCTTCATGCGCTGCGCGATCCGCGTCGTCAGCTCGGTGAGCGACGAGTCGGTCGCGCCGATGATGCGCAGCCAGACCAGAAACCGGCCGAGGTCGGTCGCGGACCAGGCATACCCGCGGTCGGTCGCGCGCTCATTGCGGGCGACCATCTGGCCGGTATGCGAATCATAGAGTTTGTGAAAGACTGAATCCTGGAAGAGCGGCATGCGCAGGAGGGTCTCGAGCGTCACGCACATCCGCTCCCGGTACTCGATGTCGTCGAGGAAGCCGAGCACATGGCCGGCGTACAGGCCTCCGAGGACACTGCCAATGTCCCAGGTCGTGAGCTTGTCGTATTCGAAGGTGGCTTTGGCGAGTCCGGTCTCGGGGACCCAGAGCCGTTCGAACTGGCGCCACGCGATGACGGCAGCGCTGTCGAGGACGGGATCGGAAGGAGCGCGTGCGGTCGCCGAATCGCGCGTGCCGCCGATGGCTGGCGCCTGGAGCGCGCCAGCCACCAGCAGGCTAAGCCCGACTACACCCAACCC
>JBOHTL010000495.1:0-3397 GCA_050733735.1 Gemmatimonadaceae bacterium | reverse complement strand
CTCCCGCGGCAACCTCGTCGATCCAGCGGTTCAGCTCCCGCCGGTCGGCATGCGCGCTGTAGCCGTTCAGCACTTCGACGCGCGCGCGCAACGGAATTTCTTCGCCGAACACCGTGATCGACGGCCGGCGTTCCACGATGCGGCGGCCGAGGGTGTGCTCGGCCTGGAAGCCGACGATGAGAATCGTGTTTCGCGGGTCCGTCGCGCCGTTCGCCACGTGGTGAAGAATGCGTCCCGCCTCCACCATGCCGCTCGCCGCGATGATGATCATCGGCCCGCGCTGGACGTTGAGCGCCTTGGACTCGGCGACGTCGCGCGTGTAGTGCACGAGGTCGAACCGGAACAGGTCCTGAACGGTCTGCACCAGCGTCTCGGTGCGGTCGAAGACCTCGGGATGCATCCCGAAGACCGTCGTCGCGTCCACGGCGAGCGGACTGTCGATGTAGATCGGGATCGCGGGAATGGCCTTTTCCCGCGCCAGCGCGTGCAGGTCGTACACGAGCTCCTGGACGCGACCCACGGCAAACGCGGGGATGAGGACGCGTCCGCCTCGCGCGGCGGTGTCCTTCACGATTTCCGCGAGACGCGAGCGCATGTCGGTGAAGGGCGGGTGCTCGCGATCACCGTACGTCGATTCCATGATCACGAGATCCGCGCCGCCCTGCGGTACCTGCGGATCGCGAATGATCGGGAGCCCCCACCGTCCGATGTCTCCGGAGAAGACGAGTCGCCTGGTGGTGCCGTTCTCCGTGCACTCGAGAATCACCGAGGCGGAACCGAGGATATGTCCCGCGTCGATGAACGTCGCGCGAATCCCCGGCGCAACGTTGAACTGCCGCGCGTACGGCTCGCCGACCATTTGCTGCATCATCGGGCCGATGTCGGCTTCCGCGTACAGCGGTTCGACGACCTCTTTCCGCCGCTTCCGCAGGAACTCGACGTCCTTCTCCTGGATGTGCGCGGAGTCGGCGAGCATGATGGCGCACAGGTCGCGCGTCGCCGCGGTGGCCCAGATCGTTCCGGTGTAGCCGTTGCGGGTGAGGAAGGGAAGCCGGCCTGCGTGGTCGATGTGCGCGTGCGACAGCACGACCGAAGTGAGCCGCTCGGGAGGGTGGGGAATCCTTATGTTCTTTTCACGGGACTCGGCTCGCCGTCCCTGAAAGAGGCCGCAGTCGAGGGCCACCGTGTGCTCTCCCACCGTCACGAGGTGGCACGAACCGGTGACCTCCCGGGCAGCTCCCGAAAACGTGACGTGCACGGAAAGAACCTAGTACCTTCTCGCGCATGCACACCAGTTTCGATTTCCCCACGCTGCGCGTCGTCGCTCACCCGCTGGTGCAGCACAAGCTGACCATTCTGCGCGACCGCGCGACGCCCACGAAGATGTTCAAGGAGCTCGTGGAGGAGATCGCGATGCTCATGGCCTACGAGGCGACGAGCGACATCCCACTGGAAGACGTTCGCGTCGAGACGCCGCTGGAATCCACGGTGGGACATCAGCTGAGCGGCAAGAAGCTCACGCTGGTGCCGATTCTGCGCGCGGGACTCGGCATGGTGGGCGGGATCGACCGACTGGTGCCGAACGCGCGCATCGGGCACATCGGCCTGTACCGAAATCACGACACGCTCGAACCGGTGGACTACTACTTCAAGGTTCCGGGCGATGCGCCGGAGCGCGACTTCTTCGTGCTCGACCCAATGCTGGCTACCGGCGGCAGCGCCGCGGCCGCCGTTTCGTCGCTGAAGCGCGCCGGCGCGACGCGGATTCGCTTTCTGTGCCTGGTGGCCGCGCCGGAAGGCGTTCGCAGGTTATCCGGCGCCCATCCCGACGTGCAGATCTACACGGCAGCGTTGGACCGCGAGCTCAACGCCCACGGATACATACTGCCGGGGCTGGGAGATGCGGGAGATCGGCTGTTTGGAACGAGATAGTGAAGACGGTGCGAGGGTGTGAGGTGTGAGGTGCGAACCCCGCACCCCTCACCTCGCACCAATCAGCCGAACCACTCTCGCGGACAATCTCTCTGCTGCTTCGCCGCGTCCGCCACCCACTGCTGCGTCGATTGATCCACGATCTCGGTGTGCACGCGGTTGAACCACGCGTTTGCCACTCGCGAGTCGCCGACACGCCGCCACAGCTCACCCACCAGGTACGACAGCACCGCGCGCTCGTCGCGGGGGACACCGTCGAAGCTCGACAGCGCCTCCTCGAACTTCCAGGCCGCCTTGCGCCGGAAGAATCGCTCCGCCTCGATGTCGCCCTCGTCGACGCAGCACCAGGCCGCGCGAAGCAGGAGGTCCGCGACGTGTCGCGCCTCCATTCCCTGCCAGTCCGCGACCTTCGCCGCCGCCTCGTACTTCTCCGATCCGACTCTGGAGCCCGTGGCGATCTGCGGCGCCAGCTCGTTCCAGACGTGCTCTTTCAGGACGGGCGAAACTTCTGATTCCTCGGTGAAATCGCGCTCGGAACCTGAGAAACCGCACCGGTTGCACATGTGGATGAGATATGGCAACGGCTGAGTCCCAGCCGCTCGTTCGTGAAAATCCGTTCGCTTGCCGCCGAACGAATTTGTGGACACGACGGCCTGTGACCGGAACTGCGTGTCGCAAATCGGACAGCGAAGCTCGATTTGCTGAAGCGTTGTCATCGTGCTGCTTCCTCCGTTACCCACGCTCTCTGGCAAACCGGAAAGGCCAAAAGCGTGCCAATGAACGGCCGAGCGTTGCTCTTGTTGGAACGGCGTGAAGACCGCTATCATTCGCGCGCCGCGCAAACACGTGTGAGGCAAGGCGCAAAAAGCGACGCGCGGCGCACCGCGGCCCCGGAAAAGCCCGCCCACCGTTCAACAGGGGACCTGGCGATCGAATGCTGATCAACCTGCTGCCGGATTTCTTCGCAATTCTCGACAGCACGGACCGAATCGCCGCCTATCGCAGCTACTTCGAACGCCACCGCCGGTTGTTGCAGGCCTACTGGCACAACTACGTCATCGACCCCGACAGTCCGCACTTCGCGGACGTCGTCCGATCGACCGTGCTGGCGGACAGAAGCGACCTGCGCGGGATGCTCGAGCGCACCGACCTGGTCTCCCTCGTCCGCGACAGCGAATCGCAGTGTCGCGAATTGCTTGGCGTGGATGCGGACTACGACGTCGTCCTCATGGTCGGCGTCGGCGCGGCCAACGCCGGTGAGCTGGTCGTCGATTCCCGAGGGGTGGCGTTCCTTTGCCTCGAGCATTTCACGGGCATCGCGAACCCTGATACGCAGGGGCTCGGTCTCGATCCCGAGCTGATTCCGATGTGGCTGGCGCACGAGCTTGCGCACGTCGTCCGGTATACGTCGTCGGAGAGCCGTAGTGAGCTGAAGGCGCTCATTGCGTCGAACGATGGTCAGTAT
>JBOHTL010000494.1:0-3553 GCA_050733735.1 Gemmatimonadaceae bacterium | reverse complement strand
GCGAAGGAGTTGTCGCCGTCGAAGGCAGCGTTGGCCTGCGCGTACGTCAGTCCCGGCAGCCCTTCCTCCTCGGTGATTTGCCGACCGAGCAGGTTACCCGCCGGCGTCACCTCTTCGAGAATCACCTGCTGCTCGAAGCCGAGTCGCGTGCCGGATGCGCTCATCTCGAATCGGCGCGTGGTGCTGAACGGATACTGTCCCGAGATCGTCGCCTGGTCGACGTAAATGCGCTGGAGCACCGTCTGCACGAGATACGTGCCGTTCTGCGTCGGGGCGGCGGCCTGATAGCCGGTGAGATACGGAATGTGCTGGATACCGGCGAGCCAGTTGAGGCGTCGTTTGAGGTTCTGGTAGAAGACCGCGCCGCCGAAATCCTTCACCGTGCCGTTCGCCTGCACGGCGCTGAAGATCTGCTGGTCGCCGAGCTGATCGCCCCACAGCGCGGAAATTCCGCCGACGACGCCGGTGCCGAAGTAACCGCCGGCCGTCACCCCGATCTGCGGCTGACCCAGGGCGTCGAGCGCGAACGAGGCGCGATAGGGAACGATGCGGAAATCATTGCCCGAGACCAGACCCGTCGTCGCATCGTTCAGATAGCTCGCGACCGTCATCGTGCCGGCGACGTCGCCGGGGGGAAGCGTCGCGGCGGTCGCGACACGCACGCCCGTCACGACGGTGACCGGCTCGCCCGCCATCTGTGCGCGCGGCAGCTCGACGATCTCGTGGCCCTGTCCTTCGAAGACAGTGAAGAACAGCACGCCGGCCCGACTCGCGATGTTGATCGCGGGTGACAGTCCGGTCACGCCGCTCACCCCGGTCGCCAGCCGCGTGATCCGGAACATCTGACCGCTCTCGAGCTCCATGCGATAGATGTCGCTGATGCCGTCCTGATCGGACACGAAGAACACGCTCCGGCCGTCGCTCGCGTACTGCGGGTTGATGTGCTTTCCTTCGGTGAAGCCCTGGCGCACGGTGACCGCACCAGTACCAACGTCGAGGGTTGCGAGCTGCAATTCCCCGAAGGTCATCCGCTCGAAGTCGGTGCCCGGACCGCGATCCGTCGCGAAGGCGATCGTGTTGCCATCGGGAGAGAACGCGGGCTGCAGATCGGCGTAGCGATCGTTCGTCAGCTGCCGAACCGCCTCCGTCTGCACGTCCACGAGGTACAGGTCGCTGACGCCCCCCTGACTGCCGGAGATCGCCAGCTCCCGGCCGTTCGGCGACCACGCGACGTTCAGCACCGCGCCGATGTTGCCCGGCTGGAACTGTTTCTCGACTTCGCCATCGCGCGTGCGAAGAATGGTGATCTCATTGTCGCCGTCGTCGTACACGATGAACGCGAAGCGCTCGCCGTCCGGCGAAAACGCGCCCGACGACTGCAGGAAGCTGATCGCATCGAAATGGCCGTCGTTCTGCGGACCAGCCAGTTGTCTGATGACTCGGCCGGTGCTCGCCTCGGCGAGCACGAGATCGATCCCGAAAAGGTTCGTCTTCGTCGTGAAGAACGCGAGGTACCGCCCGTCCGGGCTGAGCGTCGGACCGACGTTGTATTCGCTGTCTTCGCGCTGCGAGATGACGGTTCGTCCGGCGCTGTCGGGATTGGTGCGTCCCGCCACCTGCCCGGCGTAGAACGCCTTGTTCGCCGCGGCCCAGTCCTTCGACAACGAATCGCTCGAGAGCCCCAGCGAGCGCACCAGCGCCTGATCCCAGCCCACACGGAGCGCCGTGCGGTACACGTCCACGACCGCCCGATCGCCCCAGCGTCCGCCGATGTACGCCCACAACGCCTGGCCGTACCGATACGGGAAGAATCGCGGATCGGTCGTCAGTTGCTTGATCGTGGGAAAGCGGTCACGCATCACCGCGTCGCGCATCCACATCGCGGTGTGCGCGTCGTTTCGTCCGAGGGAGAAGTACTCCGCCATTCCCTCGATCAGCCACAGGGGCAGGGCGGAGAGGCGCGCGAGCCCACCCTGGCCGGGCGCGGTTTCGGCGATGTTGTACTGGAAGACATGCACGAGCTCGTGGCCGAGCACGTGCTCATCGTCGGCATACACACCCGTGAACGGCTGCACGACGCGCGTGCGAAGCCCCTCGGTCACGCCGCCCGTGCCCTCCGACAGCATGCTACCCACCACATTCGTCTGCTGGAAGTCGGGATGATCCGCGTAGAGCACGATGGACTTGCGGTCGAACTGATGGCGGAAAATGTCGGAGAGACGCGAGTACCAGCGCTCTTCCTGGCGCCCCGCGTCGTGCACCTTGAGCGACTCCGCCGGATAGAAATACAGGTCGAAGTGATCGGTCTTGAGGATGCGCCAGTCGAACTGCTCGTACTGCACCTTGTTGCGGCCGAAGTACTGAGCATTGGCGGCAGGCACATTTACGGCTGCGAGGAACGCGAGCACGCATGCCGCCAGGCGGATGAAGCGCGATGTCATTGAAGCCCCGTGTTGCAAAAAAACGAAAGTGGTACGACGCGAACGAGCATTGCCCGTAGCGGTCCGAAGCACGGGGCGGCAAGGGGTGTGCCCGCGACCGAAAGGGTACCACGACTTCGCGTTGCCGCACTGCGCAACGTCCCTAATACTAGGGGAGCTCATCTACACTCCGCAGGGCTCGCTGGGTCCATCGACGGGATCCGCCGCGCCCACCCCACATTGACAACTCGGTGAAAGCTCTCTGGCGTTACACGATCACATTTGTAGGTCACAGATCGTCGTGGGGCCGCCGCCGTTCGCGCTTCTTCGCGCTCGCGAGCTTCTTCGTCCTGAGTCGGTTTTCCACCGCGGTGCGCGACGGACGGGTTTTCTTTCGCGCCTTTGGAACCATGAGTGCGCGGCGAACGAGCGACGCAAGGCGCGCTTCCGCGTCGTTGCGGTTGCGTGCCTGGCTTCGGAAGGCACTTCCGACCACGCGCACATTGCCCTCCGCGTCGATGCGTGATGCGAGTTTTTCCTGGATTCGCTGCCTCTGGTTCTCGTCGATCACGCGAGACGTCGCGACGTTCCAGAGTACCTCGACCCGCGTCGAGGAGGTGTTGACGTGCTGTCCACCGGGACCGCCCGCGCGGCTGGCGCGGAACGTCAGCTCGTGTCGTGGGATGGTGAGATTCGGTGCGACGATGAGCGCGCCTTCGCTCACAGCTTCGCTTCGCTCTTTTCCGCCGGCACGGAGGTACGGCCGCGGCCATTCCCGGAGGTGGGACGCAGATGCACCCGCACCGCCGCAACCCTCCGGCCATCCATCGCCACGACCTCCAGCTCACCGTTCGGGAACTTCACCCGATCGCCGACATGCGCCAGCCGGCCCAGCTCACCGAAGACGAAGCCACCCAGCGTGTTCCAGTCGCCCTCGGGGATGTGCAGCTGATAGTCCGAGCGCACATCGACGAGCGACATCGTGCCCGCGATCTCCAGAACCCCGTTCGCTTCCACGGCCTGGCGCTGCGCGAAGTCGTATTCGTCGTTGATGTCCCCGATCACCTCCTCGATCAGGTCTTCGAGGGTCAGCATCCCCGAGGTGCCGCCGAACTCGTCGAGCACGATGGCCA
>JBOHTL010000493.1:0-6423 GCA_050733735.1 Gemmatimonadaceae bacterium | reverse complement strand
GCGGATCTTGCGCTGCGCGCGCCGGCCGCGACCAGCGCGCGTCTCGAGGATCTTCCGCTCGAGGACGTGGAGCGCCTCCTGATTCGCAAGGCGCTCGACCGCTACGGCGGCAATGTCAGTCAGGCGGCGAAAGCGCTCGGCCTCTCGCGCAGCGCGCTCTATCGCCGGATCGCGGCGTATGGAATTTGACGAGCAGCCGGGCGGACCGCACGAGCGAAAGGTTTTCCGGCTCGCGCTGCTGGGCGGGTTGCCCGCCGTCGTCGTCAGCCTCGCGCTGCTGATCCACGGGAACTACACGGCGAAAGTGCAGTGGACGCTCGGCGTCCTCATCATCGTCACCTGGGTCGTCGTCGCCGCCATGCTGCGCGAACGCGTCGTGCGGCCGCTGCAAACGCTTTCCAATTTGCTCGGTGCCCTGCGCGAGGGCGATTACTCCATTCGCGCCCGTGGAGCGGACCGCGACGATCCGCTGGGGCTCGCCTTCCTCGAGGCCAACATTCTCGGCGAGACGCTGCGAACGCAGCGGCTCGGACAGATGGAAGCCACTACGCTCCTGCGCACCGTCATGGAGGAGATCGATGTCGCCGTGTATGCGTTCGACGAGGAGCGGCGTCTCCGTCTGGTGAATCGCGCGGGCGCGCGTGTGCTCGATCAATCGCCGGAGCGGCTCCTCGGACGAACGGCGGAACAGCTGGAGCTCGACGAGCCACTCAGAGGCGAGACGCCGCGTGCGGCGGACATGTCTCTTCCGGGGGCACGCGGCCGCTGGGAAGTGCGGCGTTCGGCGTTCAGGCAGGATGGACGGCCCCACACCCTGCTCGTGCTCGCGGATCTCAGCAAGACATTACGTGAGGAGGAGCTCAAGGCATGGCAGCGGCTCGTTCGCGTGCTGAGCCACGAGATCAACAACTCGCTCGCACCCATCACATCGCTGGCGGGTAGTCTCCAGGCCGTGCTCGACCGCCAACCGCGGTCACCCGATGCCGATGAGGATCTCCGCCGCGGCCTCACGGTCATCGGTGGTCGTGCCGACGCGCTCGTGCGCTTCATGTCGTCGTACGCGCGCCTCGCCCGTCTCCCCACGCCGCAGCGCGAGCCGCTGCGAGTGGGCGCCTGGGTCCGGCGCATCGCGGCGCTCGAAACACGGCTTCCCGTACGCATCGCGGACGGCCCCGATGTCGAGATTGCCGCCGACGGCGATCAGCTCGACCAGTTGCTGATCAATCTCGTGCGCAACGGCGTCGACGCGGCGCTGCAGACCGCCGGCGGCGTGTCGCTCGCCTGGTGCCGGCGTGACGGCATGGTGGAAGTGCGGGTTGAAGATGAAGGGCCCGGCATCGCGGGCGGCGCGAACCTCTTTGTGCCATTCTTCACGACCAAGCCTGAAGGCTCCGGGATCGGTCTCGTGCTCTCGCGACAGATCGCCGAAGCGCATGGCGGCACGCTGTCGGTGGAAAACCGGGCCGACAGTCGCGGGGCCGTGGCCGTCGTGCGACTTCCACTGTGATTTCTGCAGCAATGAGGTTCGAGGACGCGGCATGACGAGCGCGATACTTGTTCGACGACTGGTTCCGCTGATCGGCGCCGCGGCGCTGGGCTGCGGAGCGCACGCGGCTCCGTCGAAAGACGGTACCGCGATGATGGCGGACACGCTGGCGCATCTGAGCGGTCAGGCGCTCTTCAATCCGATGCAGAACCCGTTCATGAACGGCGCCCGCGCGAGATACATGCGGGCGCGGTTATCCCGTCAGATCGGCAAGGCGGTGTTCCAGGCGCGTTTTCTGTACGCCAACGAGCTGCTGCTCGCGGGCGAGACGCGCGAGGCGATCGCGGAGTTCGAGACGCTGCAGGACGACGCGCGCCTGGCGCTGAATCCGCGTGTCCCCGAGAGCAAGGCATTCTTCGACCGGCTGGGCATCGCCTACCTGCGCCTCGGAGAACAGGAGAACTGCGCCCTGAATCCGTCCGCCAGCGTCTGCATTCTTCCGCTCGACGGCGCGGCGCGGCACGTGCGCGAGGAGGGGGCGCGCAAGGCCATCGAGGTCTACCAACGGATCCTCGAAGCATTCCCCGACGACGTCGGCACGCGATACCTGCTGAACCTCGCGTATCTCGCCCTCGGCGAGCACCCGCACCGCGTTCCCGAACGCTGGCTCATTCCGAATCTCTCATTGCGCAGGCAGAGCGGGTTCCCGGTGTTCTACAACGTCGCCAACGACGTCGGTCTCGGCATCGAGGGACTCGCCGGAGGGCTCTGCGTCGAGGACTTCAACGGCGACGGACACCTCGATCTCTTCACGACGGCATGGGGGCTGAACGACGGCGTCCGCCTCTTCCTCGCGGACGGCCAGGGCGGCTACATCGATGCCACATCGAAGACCGGGCTTACGGGAATCGTCGGTGGGCTGAACTGCGTCCACGCCGACTACGACAACGATGGGCATTCGGACATTCTGATCACTCGCGGCGCCTGGCTCGGCAGCGCGGGGGATTTTCCCAACTCGCTGCTTCGGAATCGCGGGGACGGCACCTTTGCCGATGTCACCTACGCCGCCGGACTGGGCTCGAGACATCCCACGCAATCGGCGGCCTGGGCGGATTTCAATCTCGACGGATCGCTCGATCTGTTTGTCGGAAACGAATCCACCACGGAGATCGGCGGCCCGGCGCACCGCTCCGAGCTGTACGTCAACAATGGCGACGGCACCTTTTCGGAGATCTCGGCGAAGGCGGGCATCGACGTCGAAGCGTTCGTGAAAGGCGTCACCTGGGGCGACGTCAACAACGACGGCCTCCCCGACCTGTACCTGTCGGTCCTGTTCGGCAGGAACAAGCTGTTCCTGAACCGCGGTGACGGACTTCTCTCCGGGTGGCGCTTCGAGGAGGCTGCCGCCGCGGCCGGCGTCGAACGCCCGATCGCATCCTTCCCCACATGGTTCTGGGACTACGACAACGACGGCTGGGAGGATCTCCTCGTTCTCGGTTACGACAGCCGGGACGGCGGCGACCTGCACGAAGCTGTCGGTCTGGAGTACCTCGGGCAGCCGCCGACCGTGAGGGCAGCCAACGGCGCGCGCGTTCCGGTCGAGCCGTCGCGGCTCTACCGCAACAAGGGAGACGGAACGTTCGAGGACGTGACGTCGGCCGCGGGACTGGACGGCAAAGCGATCTTCGCGATGGGAAGCAACTTTGGTGATCTCGACAACGACGGCATTCTGGATTTCTACGTCGGCACCGGCAACCCCGATCTGCGTTCGGTGATTCCCAACCGCATGTTCCGCGGAAGCGCCGCCGGCGGCTTCAGAGAGGTGACGCTGGAAGGAGGGTTCGCCCACATCCAGAAGGGTCACGCCACCGCGTTCGCGGATTTCGACCGTGATGGCGACGCCGACGTCTTCATGGTGATGGGTGGCGCCTTCGAGGGGGACCGGTTCCGGAGTGTGCTGTTCGAGAATCCAGGTTGGAATGACCGTTCATGGATCGCGCTCGAGCTCGAGGGGCGACAGGCGAACCGCTCGGCCATCGGAGCGCGGGTCGAGATCGTCGCGGTCGATTCGGCGGGCGTGACCCGCGCCGTGCACCGCACCATCGGCACGGGAGGTTCTTTCGGAGCCGGAAGCCTGAGCCTCCACGTCGGGCTGGGCAGCGCAGTGCGCGTGAAGGAAGTGCGAATCACGTGGCCCGATGGCGATCGCTCCCGGAACGTGTACGCTGACCTGCCCGTGAGACGAACCTTCAGGATCGTGCAGGGCGAAACTCCGGTGCAGCTGGACCGGCCGGCCGTTGCATTTCGTCGTGAGGGCGCCGCGTCACCGCACGACCACTGACCGGGCTAGTGGGGGATGACCTGTCCGCGAAGCTCGCCGTCGGCGTTGTTCACCGTGTGAACGTCGACATACACCTGCTGGGCGTTCAGCAGGACTCTCAGGGAATCGCCGCTCATCGTCGGCGTGATCGTCGTCGCCGTGAGGTCCAGTGCTCCGATCGCCGAGCCGGTGGGGTCCAGCTTCGTCTTCGTGGCGTCGGCCGTACTGAGCTCCGCGAGTACTTCGGCGACGCCCTCGGCATCCGCCGGTCCGTGGAGATGCACCGTGGTCGGCGCGCTGGAGAGATTCTGCCAGGCCACGGTGTACGACCACTGCAGCGTCTCCTGGTCGAGCGCCGCGGTGAGCGTCCCGGTTGCATCGCTGGTGACGGCATTCGGCCGCAGCGCGCTGCCCGTCAACGTGGCGGTGTACCGAATTGGACCGAGGACCTCGGTGAAGCTCTCGCACGAGACGACCGCTAATGCGAAACTCGTCCCCAAGGAGCGAATCGTCCTCCATTTCATCTTCGAAACCTACTTACTCCTGCATTTTTTCTGCGTCCTCTGCGTCCTCTGCGTCCTCCGCGTTGGATCAGCAGTCAGGGCCAGGTGAAGATCTGTTCCGGCAGTGATGACAACCTCGCCCAGCGAATCCTCGGCGGATCGAACCAGAAACCGCGCGCGGGCTCACGCACGGTGAAGCGAAGCTCGGTCCTCGCGCCGACCCCGTGTCCGAGCGGCACAGCGATCTCCGCGCGCAGCGTCCGTTGCGATCGCGCCGGTATGGCGCCGAGAATTGCCAGGCCGACACTCGTGCGCACCGGCGTCGTCATGCCGAAGGGCACGTCGCCGGCCCACATGCGCCCCGCTTCGGTGAAGGCGGCGACTCCAAAAGCAGCGCGGTCGCGCTGGTAGCGTCCGAGGTCCAGGCGCTCCTCGAGCCGCGCGAGAAGTCTCTGCCCACCGGCTTCGAAGGAGCGGGCGTGACCCCGGAGTCCGCCGCGCCGTTCGCCGAGCTCCAGTTGAAACGGGAAGATCGTCTTCCACGCCCCCGCTCCCTCGACGGACAGCTCCGACGTCCATCGATCGCGCGGCTGCCAATACCATGCGGCGCGGCCGCTGGCCACCATGTGCTGCCATTCCTGGCGCTCGATGTCGATGCGCGACTCGGCCTCGATGCGCGCCGCCATGAAAGATCTTTCGGTGCGAGCGCCGGCGTAGGCGTCGACCGCCGCGAAGGCCTGCCGCAGTGGATTGCGAAAGAGTGGCTGGATCCCGAACGTTCCGCCGATCTGCGTGCCGGTGCCGACATCCTGCTCGGCGGCCAATGCGTCGAGTCCGCGCATGCGGCTGAAGGTGAGCGCGCGAACGCCGAGCACCCCGGCGATGTGCGTCACGTCGTAGTTGGCGTATCGTCGCACGCCGGCCGTGTCCGCCGTTGGGGTGAGTCGCGCAGTGAGTGAGTCCTCGAAGAAGAACTCGTGGCGCGGCTCCACACGTTCCCCGAGCAGCATGCCGCCAATGAGAACGAGCTGTCGCGGCGGTCCCAGGCGGATCACACCGCCGACGTTCCACATCCAGCGATCCACGGGCTGAATGAGCGCGGTGTGGTCCGGGCGTCGCAGCGGGAAGTAGTCCTTGAGCACCGAATAGCCCGAGTGCCAGGCGATGCGCTGCAGATCCGTATAGAAGGGATGGCTCAACGTGACGAGATAGTTTTCGCCGAGTGTGCGCCGCATTCCGTCGAGCAGCAGCGCGTACGGCCTGCCGAGGAGCTGCGGGTGGGCAATCTTCCCGCCAAATCCGTGGCGCCGTTCCTTGTACCGCTCCCAGCGTCCCTCCACGTGCATCCCCGCGCCGAGAAAGTTCATCGTGCCGAGGCTGAGCGCGCGGATCTCACGTCCGCTGACGCGAGCGGCGGCGACGACGGGGACTTCGTCCACGGTGGACACGTGCACGCGCACACCGTTGCCATCGCGTTCGGTGGTGACGGTCGCGTCCGACAGGTACGGCTGGGCGCGCAGAATGCGCTCGGACTCGCTGCGCCGGAATTCCGTGCACGGGCGGCCGACGTCGAGCGTCACGAATCGGCGAATCAGTTCCGGTTCCGTCGTTTCGTGGTGCAGGCCGAGCGCGCGCGCGAACTTGCGCCACCAGGCGAGCGCGCCGCGGAACTGTGGCCGGTTGGCGTCGATCTCGATTGCCGTGACCGGGAGTCCACCGCATGGTCCCGCGCGGATGCTGTCCTGCGCGCCAGCCGGCGGCGTCAGGACAGCGACGAGCAGGACGGACCCTGCGCGCGCCATGCGGCGACGCGCGCTAGCGTAAGTGCTGATATTCCACGGAGATCGCACGACAGGCATCGCGGGGGGCAAGGGATATGCCCGCTGTCGATGAGCCTGTTCGTTAAACGCTTCATAGCTGGCGAGCGACCTCGTCATGGAGTAGCGTAGCTGCGCACACTCCTCGAGGTGAGAAGTGGCTGAGGAGTTAGAGCCCTTAAAGAGTCTGCTCGCCGATCGCTACGTCATCCGCCGAAAGCTTGGCAGCGGCGGGATGGCCACTGTCTACCTCGCGCACGATCCAAAGCACGACCGGCTCGTCGCGCTCAAGGTTCT
>JBOHTL010000492.1:0-4741 GCA_050733735.1 Gemmatimonadaceae bacterium | reverse complement strand
GATGCCGCTCGAGAACGTGGCGCGGGCGTTTCAGGACGGCGTCGGGGGCGCGCTGGGCTTCATCGCCGTGGTCGTCGGCCTGGGAACGATGCTCGGCAAGATCATGGCGGAATCCGGCGCCGCGACGCGAATCGCGACGACGCTGATCCGGCTGTTCGGCGAGCAGCGCGTGCACTGGGCGATCATGATCGTGGCGTTCATCGTCGGGACGCCGGTGTTCTTCCAGGTGGGATTCGTGCTGCTCATCCCGCTCGTCTTCACGATGGCGCGCAGCACCGGCATGTCGCTGGTGAAGATCGGCATCCCGCTCGTCGCCGGGCTGTCGGTCGTGCACGGTCTGTTGCCACCGCATCCCGCGGCGATGCTCGCGGTCGGAACGTTCCAGGCAGACGTGGGGCTCACGATTCTCTACGGATTGCTCGTCGGCCTTCCGACGGCAGCGCTGGCGGGACCGATCTATGCCACCTGGATCGCTCCGCGCATCGCGCTCCCCGCCGAGAACCCGATGGCGGAGCAACTGGAAGGGAGCAGGTCGGACGAGATGCCGGGTTTCGGGATCTCGGTGTTTACCGTGATGATCCCGGTGGTGCTGATGCTTCTCGCCAGCGCGGCGGACTTCACGCTGCCGCCAACGAGCTGGTGGAGGCCCGTTCTGGGGTTCATCGGGCATCCGATCGTGTCGCTGCTCGTCGCGTTGCTCTTCTCCTTCTGGTCGCTCGCGCGCGTGCGACGGTTCACTCGCGATCAGCTGCTCAAGTTCTGCAACGACTGTCTGGCGCCCA
Source organism: Gemmatimonadaceae bacterium (assembly GCA_050733735.1). GTDB lineage: Bacteria > Gemmatimonadota > Gemmatimonadetes > Gemmatimonadales > Gemmatimonadaceae > DASPMP01. The sequence continues at coordinate 3,959 of JBOHTL010000492.1, read as the reverse complement.
CCGCAACGATCCTGCTGGTGATCGGCGCCGGCGGCGGATTCAACCAGGTTCTCGTCCAGAGCGGTGTTGGTCGAGCCATCGCGGACGTCGCGCGCGATCTGAACGCTTCACCACTCATCGTGGCATGGACTGTCGCCGCGCTGATTCGCGTCGCCACGGGCTCGGCAACCGTCGCGATGACGACCGCGGCGGGCATCGCGGCTCCGCTCGCGCTGGCAGTTCCGGGCACGAACGCCGAGCTCATGGTGCTCGCCGCCGGCTCAGGCGCACTCGTCTTGTCGCATGTGAACGACGCCGGCTTCTGGCTGATCAAGGAATTCTTCAACATGACCGTGCCGCAGACGCTCAAGACCTGGACCGTCGCCGAGACGATCGTGGGCTTCGCGGGGCTCGGATTCACGCTGCTCCTCGGACTTCTGCTGTGACGTGAATCGAAGGTTGACAAGAGCGGCCGGTGGCGATTCTTATGAGGCAGGATGACCGCGACTTCTACGACCCTTTCGCTCGAGACCTACCGGCCGGCGCTGCTCGGCCACTGCTATCGCATGCTCGGTTCCGTGGTGGATGCCGAAGACGCGGTGCAGGAGGCGATGCTCCGGGCCTGGAAGGGGCTCGACGCGTTCAAGGAGCAGTCGTCGCTCAGGACGTGGCTGTATCGCATCGCGACGAACGTGTGCCTCGACACACTGTCGAAGACGAATCGCCAGCGTCTCAGCCCGCTGGAGGTCTCGGACAGGCCCACCGAAATTCGCGACGACATGCAGCTGCCGCAGCGTCCGCGCGAGCATTGGGTGGAGCCAATCCCCGACGTCATGGCACTTCAGGCCGACGAGGGCAGCGATCCGGAGCATCGCGCGATTCTGCGCGAAAGCCTGCAGCTCGCGTTCGTCGCCGCCCTGCAGTACCTGCCGGCGCGCCAGCGTGCCGTGCTTCTGCTGACGCAGGTGCTCAGCTTCTCCGCGGCCGAAGCGGCGGAGTCGCTGGAGATGAGTGTCGCGTCGGTGAACAGCGCGCTGCAGCGCGCCCGAGCGACGCTCGAGGCCCGCAATCCGTCGGTCGTTCCACGGGAGATGTCGGCGGAGCAGAAGGAGCTGCTGTCGCGGTACGTCGACGCCTTCGAACGCTACGATGTCGGCGCGCTGACGTCGCTCTTGCACGAGGAAGTGACGATGTCGATGCCGCCCTACGAGCTCTGGCTGCGCGGACCCGAATCGATCGCGACGTGGTTCCTCGGTCATGGCATCGGGTGCAAGGGATCGCGACTGCTTCCGGTCGGCACCGCTTCCGGCGGGATGCCCGCGTTCGCGCAGTATCGTCAGAGCGGCGATCAACCGTGGGCTCTCATCGTCCTCGACGTGGAACAGAACCGCATCCGCAACATGACCGCGTTCCTTGACGTCGAGACGCTCTTCCCGAAGTTCGGAGTGCCGTTGCGGCTGCCCAGCTAAGTCGCTCGGCATCAAGGATTTCCGGTCCCGTCGGAGAAACCTTCGGCGGGACCGATGATTTTTTCAGGCGCTTCGGGTCTAATCCCGCAAAACACCAAAGGAGATCCCGATGACTGCCACTCAGACTGCTTCCGGCCCCAGGATCACCCGCGCGGGCACCAAACCGGTCACGCCGCGCAAGCTGTTCGTCAACATCCCGGTGACGGACCTGCAGCGGTCGATCGATTTCTTCGAGACGCTCGGCTTCACCTTCAACACGCAGTTCACGGATGAGACGGCGACATGCATGCTGGTCGGTGAGGAGGCGTACATCATGCTGCTGACGCGGGAGAAGTTCGCGGACTTCAGCAAGCGTCCCGCCGGCGACGCGCGGAAGACGACGAGTGCGCTATACGCGTTTGCCGTGAACAGTCGGGACGAGGTCGATGAGATCGTGAACAAGGCGCTGGCTGCGGGGGGAGCACAGGCGCTCGATCCGCAGGATCACGGCTTCATGTATCAGTGGAGCTTCTACGATCTCGACGGTCATCACTGGGAGGTGTTCTGGATGGATCCCGCTGCCGTGAACGGCTGACAACGGACCCGACTGACCACGCCCACAACACGGAGAACTGAGCCATGACGATCACGAAACAGCGTTTCACACCTTGCCTGTGGTTCGACACCCAGGGAGAAGAGGCCGCGAAGTTCTACACGGGCGTCTTCAAGAACTCGCGCATCACGGCGACGACGCGGTACAGCGCCGCGGGACAGGAAACTCACGGACAGAAGCCCGGCAGCGTGATGACGGTGGCGTTCGAGCTCGACGGTCAGAGCTTCGTGGCGCTGAACGGAGGACCCCACTTCAAGTTCAACGAAGCCGTCTCCTTTCAGATCAACTGCGATACGCAGGATGAGATCGACTACTACTGGCAGAAGCTGGGAGCCGGTGGTGATCCAAACGCGCAGGTCTGCGGCTGGCTGAAGGACAAGTTCGGGCTCTCGTGGCAGGTAGTTCCGCGGATGATGGACGACCTGTTCCGCGACCACAACTCCGCCGGCACGCAGCGCGCGATGAGCGCCATGCTGCAAATGAAGAAGCTCGACATCGAGGAGCTGCGGCGCGCCTACGAAGGGGAGAAAGCCGCCGCAGCGGCGAGGTGACGAGGAGACGGTCCGCCTCGCGAAGCGCCCGGTCCGCCAGGCCGGGCGCCCGCTTGCGTGCGACCGGCGAGACTGGCTGATTGCGAAGCAACCATGAGAGGTATCGTTGCATGCGCACACGTCTGCTGACCACGCTTGTTCTCACGTCACTCGCGATTGCCTGTCGGGAATCGGCCGGGCCGAGCATCGGCACGGTGGCGGGCGTGTACACCGCAACCACGTTCACCAGCACGACCAGCGGCGCGACGATCAATCATCTCGCCGAAGGAAGCCAGATTTTGATCCTCCTGAGCACCGACGGAAGCACGGAAGGACAGCTGCTCGTGCCGGGCGGCAATGACGACGGCAGCGACGTGAATGAGGAGCTCACCGGCACATGGACACTGAGTGGCAGCACGGTCCAGTTCGATCATGCGGCTGACACCTTTTTGCTCGACATGCCGTTCGCGGTGTCCGGTACGCGGCTTCTCGGCGACGCGACGATCGACGGCACGAGGGTACAGGTCACCCTGGCGCGCTGAGGCGAGACCGTTCGAGCCTCGAACTCTCTTAGAGCTCTTCCGTGCGCGGTAACGGCGTCGTCGCGTCAGGGTTTCGTAAATCGCCGAGGAGTCGTCGTCCTTCCCAGAACACCGGGATCGCGCGCACGACCGCGAACGCCATCGTCAAGTAGACGAGCACGTCGACGGCGAATCGCGCCGCGCTCCCCATCTCGGACGATGGATGCACGTACGGCCATGCGAGCAGCAATCCGAGCGCGCAGAAGCATACGGCCTTGAGAATTCCGTATCCGGCTCGGCTCCAGCGTGACGCGGTGAGCTCTCGCGCCCACCTTCTGGACTGCATTCCGTCCGCCCCGAACGGCGTCTTCCCTTCCCCGAATGCCACGCTGCGGATGAGATCCGTGAGCACGGTACGCGTGATGATCACGAGCGGGACCCAGTAGGGCACGAACGGCTCGCCGCTCGCGTCGCGCCGGACGGCAAAGAAGGTCCAGAGCGCCAGTTCGACGATGCGATCGCCGGCGATGTCGAGCAGCGCGCCGGCCTTCGTCGCCTCGTTCCAGCGTCGCGCCGCCCATCCGTCCAGGGCATCCATGAAGATCGCCCAGGCCAGTAGCGGCACCATGGCCAGATCCAGCCAGACGTTCTCCACGACGCGGTCACGGCTCCACACCGCGATCACCACGAAGATGAGAAGGACGCGAGCGGCCGTCAGAAGATTGGCCATGCGCTCAAGATTGCTCTGTTGAGCGCCAATGATAATGTCCCCCTGAGTCGCCATTAGAAGTGTCCCCTCTAAACTCTGGCCTCCCACCAGGAGGCTGGATTGGAGCGGACGGCAATGAGCGATCGCGAGTTTACACGC
>JBOHTL010000491.1:0-3346 GCA_050733735.1 Gemmatimonadaceae bacterium | reverse complement strand
TCCCTGCTCCTCGACCAGTCGCACACGACGAATGCGTATCCGGCGCTCGAGACGAGCGGCGGCCGGGGGAGCAGCATCCGGCTCACGTACGCCGAAGCGCTCGTTGACTCGCTCGGCCGCAAAGGCCATCGCGATTCGATCACCGGACGTACCATCCGCGGCGTACACGACGTGATCCTCCCCGACGGCGGCCAGCGTCGCCGCTTCCAGACGCTGTACTGGCGTTCCTTCCGCTACATCCAGCTCGACGTCGCCACATCCGACGAGCCGCTGCGGATTCACGATTTCCACGGAGTCTTCACCGCGTATCCCTTCCTCGAGCGCGCGCGCTTCGACAGCGACCTGCCCTGGCTCGCCGACATGTGGCGCATGAACTGGAACGGCGCGCGCATCGGTGCGTTCGATACGTACATGGACACACCCTATTGGGAGCAGCTCCAGTACGTGGGCGACACGCGCATCCAGGGGCTCATCTCGCTGTATGTCGCGGGCGACGACCGGCTGCTGCGCCAGGCCATCGAGCATTTCGACCTGTCGCGGATTCCGGAAGGACTCACCACCAGCCGCTATCCGTCCGCGCTCGCGCAGATCATCCCTCCCTTCTCGCTCGTCCACGTCGCCATGGTGCACGACTACTTCATGCACCGCATCGACGACGCCTTCATCCGCGAGCGGCTCCCCGGTATTCGAGGCATCCTCGACTGGTACGCACGTCACGTGGACTCCACCGGGATGCTCGGGCCCATGCCCCACTGGAATTACGTCGACTGGACCAGCCCCTGGCCGCGCGGCGTTCCGCCGGGCGCCGACCATGGCCACTCGGCCACAGTCAGCCTTCTATATGTATATGCGCTGCGCAGGGCGGCCGAGCTCGAGGAGGCCGTCGGGATGCTGGGTGCCGCCACTGCATATCGCTCCCGTGCCGACGCCACGATCGCATCGGTTCGCGCACGCGCATGGGATTCCGCTCGCGGTCTCTTCCGCGACTCGCCCGACACCATCTCGTTCAGCCAGCAGACAAATGTGCTGGCGATCCTCACCGACGCGGTGCCGCCGGGCGAGCAAGGCGGGCTGATGCGACGCGTGCTCTCCGACACGGCGCTCACCCGCGCGTCGTACTACTTTGGCTTTTACGTGCTCGAGGCACTGCGCAAGGCCGGCCTGGCCGAGCAGTACGTCGATCAGCTCGCGCCGTGGCGAACCATGCTGGCACTGGGCCTCACGTCTACGCCCGAGAATCCGGAGCCCACGCGGTCCGACACGCATGCATGGGCGGCGCATCCGAACTACGGGCTGCTCGCCACTGTGCTCGGTGTCCGTTCCGCGAGCCCCGGCTTCCGGGAGATCACCATCACCCCGGCACCCGGACCATTACGACGCGCGGAGGGACGAGTGCCGCATCCCAATGGAGACATCGTGGTCGTTCTGGAGCGACGTGGGACCACCGGTCTCATCGCTCACGTGACGCTGCCGCCAGGCTTGTCGGCCATGTTCGACTGGCGCGGCGAGCGACGACCGCTGCATTCGGGAACGCAGACGCTGCAGTTCTGACCTGGCGCTTCGCCAGGTTCGGATGACCCATGGGGCGAGGCCGTTTCGACGGCCGGCGAACGAAGGATTGACAGACCGCGACGTCCTGCCGCACTATACCTCAGCACTTACGGGGTAGGTGATGACGTGAGCGATGCCGGGTCACTTCCGCTGCTCAAGGGCACGCTGGACCTGCTGATTCTCAAGACGTTGAGCTGGGGCCCGATGCACGGCTACGCGATCGCCAGGTGGCTGGAGGAGCGGTCCGGAGGGAGCGTCGGCGTGGAGGACAACGCGCTCTATCAGGCGCTCCAGCGAATGGAAACGCGCGATCTGGTCACCGCCGAGTGGGGGATGACCGCCACCAACCGCCGCGCGCGGTATTACAGGCTGACCGCGGCGGGCCGGCGACGCCTGCGCGAGGACGCGTCCACGTGGACGCGTTACGCGCGATCGGTGTCGGCGATTCTGGCGCTGACGAGTCGGACCGCGTGAGCGAGCGTCCTCCCTGGTTTCGGCGCGCGATCGCGCCGGGCCTCGTTCCCGGTCGCGCCAGCCGCGCCGAGATGGACGAGGAGATCGCCTCGCACATCGAGATGCGCGTCGCCGATCTCATCGCGGCCGGCCTGACGCCCCAGGACGCGCGCGCGGAAGCCGAGCGCCGTTTCGGGAATCTCGACGAGTCCCGCAGGATGCTGCGCGCGGGAGCGCGGCGTCGCGACAGCGCCCGGCGCCAGCGTGACCGGCTGGGCGCGCTGCTGGGCGATCTGCGATTCGCGTGGCGGCAAATGCGCCGTGCCCCGCTGTTCAGCGCGGTCGCGGTCGCGACGCTGGCTATCGGCATCGGGTTGACGACGGGGATTTTCGGGCTCGTGGATCACGTGCTGCTGCGTCCCCTTCCATTCGTCTCGCCTGACCGGCTCGTGACGCTGTCGAGCGTGGACTCGCTCGGCAACGACTTCCCGAACGTGTCCTCGTCGAACTGGCAGGACTGGCGGGGCGCGACCCGGTTCATCGAAAGCACCGCGATCCACCTCGAGCGCGGCGTGGATCTGCGCACCGACCAGGGGGCGATTCGCGTCCGTGGCGCGCTGGTGTCGGGTGCGTTCTTCGAGGCCCTTCGTCCCCGCTTCATCGCGGGACGGCCGTTCACCGCAGCCGACGTGGACGGAGGCGGAACCGCCGTCGTCATCAGCGAGCGGCTCTGGCGCACCCTCCAGGGTGCGCAGCCGGCGCTCTCGGCGCCGCTGCAGACGCTGGCCGGCGACTGGCGCATCGCGGGGGTCGTCGCCGCCGGCCAGGAGTATCCGCCCGGAACGGACGTCTGGCATCCGACAACCATCGAGCCGCCGCGAGCGGGCACGCGGAACAACGTGAACTGGGAGGCCGTCGCGCGCCTGCGCCCTGAAGCCACACCCGAGCAGGCAGAGGAGGAGTTGGCCTCGATCGCGCAGCGGATACGCGACAGCGATCCTTCGGCGCTCTACTCGTACGGCGTCGAGGTCCGTCCGCTCAAGGCGCGGATCGTGGGAGATGTCGAAGGATATCTGACGCTGCTGCTCGGCGCGGCGGCGTTCGTGTTGCTCATCGCATGCGCCAACGTCGCCGCGGCGAATCTGGCGCGCGCGACCCGGCGATCGCACGAGATGGGAATTCGAGCGGCGATCGGCGCCGGCCGCGGGCGCATCGTACAGCAGCTTCTGGTCGAGCACGTGCTGCTTGCCGCGATCGCCGGCACGCTCGGCATCGGACTGGGATGGTCGGCGCTGCGAGTGGGAGCCTCACTGTGGGGCGCGCGGGTTCCGCGGGCGATCGA
>JBOHTL010000490.1:0-1859 GCA_050733735.1 Gemmatimonadaceae bacterium | reverse complement strand
GTACGAAGCAGGTGGTCTTCCTGGGACCACCGAAGGCTCGCGCACAATGGCCCGTGCTTGAGCTCCGCACGGAGCGGATTGGCCCAGTCAATTGACCTGGAAGTGGTTCTTTTCTGGTCCAATCGCCGCGACTAGCCTAACCAGAGGAGCCGCATGCTACCGTCTGGCAGGATCGTGTTCGCGATCGCGCTGATCGGCCTCGGCGTCGTCTCGCTGATCTTTCGCGACTTCGTGCACAACCTTCAGCCCGTGGACCTGCTCGTCTCCACGACGACGCCGGGGTATCGCCCGTTCGCGCTGGCGAGTGGCATGCTGCTGATCGTTGCTGGCGTTTTGATCATGCTGCGCGTCAGAGCGTACGATGCCGCCATTGCACTAGCCGTCTTTCTCATGCTCTGGATCGTGTTCCTCCAGGTACCGTCCGCGGTCTTGAATCCGCGATTGCTTCGGTCGCCGTGGTGGGTCCGGACATTCGAAGTCCTCGCAATGACCGGGGCGTTGCTGATTCTCGCAGGTCACGACATTCGGCCGACGCGCGAGCGGTTGATTCAGCTCGGACGCGTCCTGTTCGGCGTTTCGCTCCCGGTCTTCGGCGTCTTGCACTTCATCTACGCCTCCAACGTCGCGTCACTGATTCCCGCGTTTTATCCGTTTCCGCTGGCTCTCGCCTACATCACGGGCGCGGCGAAAATCGCGGCCGGGGCGGCCATCGTCCTCGGCAAGGTCCCGCGCCAGGCGGCTGGCCTGACGGCCCTTCTATATGGCGTCTACGCGCTGACGCTTCATATACCGCGGCAGATCATGGAGCCCTCGTGGGACGCGCAGCGCGCCGGTTTGACCAGCATGTTCGTCGCCATCGCCTTCTGCGGTGCGGCGCTGATCGTCGCGGGAAGCCTGGAGCGACGCGCGCGCGATAGCGTTGCTGCCGACGGATCAGTTTTTAACGGCAGGGAGCTCGATGAATTTTCCCCCGTTGGGAGGCCGTGATGAAGGGTTTCCTGAGCGCCATCCCCATCGTCGCCGCTGCGACGCTTGCACTCGCGCCATCCCCCGCGGTCGCGCAGGCCGTCACGGACACCTCCGCGCGCGACGGACGCCATGACTTCGACTTCAACATCGGTCGGTGGCGAACCCACCTCCGGCGTCTCGACGCGCCGCTCACCGGCTCGACAAAGTGGATCGAGTACGAGGGCACCAGCGTCGTTCGCCCGCTCCTCGGCGGGGACGCGAACATCGTCGAGCTCGATGTCGCCGGCGCGGGTGGCCGAATAGAGGGCGTGCTCCTAAGGATATACGACACTCGGGCCAGGCAATGGACAATGCATTACGCCAGCCGTCGAGGCGGCCAACTCACGGCGCCGCTCGTCGGCGAGTTCCGCGGCGGGCGTGGCGAGTTCCACACGCAGGAGGTCGTGAACGGTCGGACGATCCTTGTGCGCTTCGTAATCTCCGATTTCAGCCGCCAGTCGGCGAAGTTCGAGCAGGCCTACTCGGCCGATGGCGGCAAGACGTGGGAGGTGAACTGGATCGCCGTCGACACGCGGATGGCCGACACGCCGCCGTGACGCGTCGCGACCCACGGCACCTTCGCCATCCGCCCTCATGGTGCGTATCGTAACGCGGGGATTCGCGGAGGAAGTCTGGTGGATCTGCACGTCACGCTGAACGGCCGGAACGTCAGTGGCGATCTATATCGACAGATACGCGACGCGATTCTTGACGGCCGGCTGCGTGCGCTCGATTCGCTCCCCGCGACGCGCGACCTCGCGACGCGACTGGAGGTCTCGCGGAACACGATCGTGCTCGTCTATGAGCGGCTCCGCGCCGAAGGCTTCGTCGAATCGCGCGTGGGCGCGGGC
>JBOHTL010000489.1:0-2947 GCA_050733735.1 Gemmatimonadaceae bacterium | reverse complement strand
CGCCGGCTTTGGTACGCGCAGCGCGCTGTCGGCGGGAAGCACCGAGCGCACGAACACCTGCACCGTGGCGAGATTGACACGACGCTCATCGTCATTGGTGGCGGTCTGGCTGGCGACCGTGACATTGCCGATGCGCACCGGTTGCGCGCCGATGTCCCAGGCAGCCAGCCGGTAGGTCGCCGTCTGGTCCAGCGACTGCAGGCTGTCCACGGTGACGATCACGCGCGGGTCGCGCGCCTGCACCGCGCCGCTCGTGTCCGGATTGTCCGGGAACGCGATGCGCGCGTCTGCGGGCGCCCGGACGCGAATGCGGACCTCGAACGGCTCGCCGACGGTGACCGTGTCCTTCGAAATCGACACGCCGGCCTGCACGCGGGCCTGCGCCTGCTGCGCGGTGAGCGCGGCGGGAAAGAGAAGCAGCAGGATGGCGCGCGGCGTGGTCATCTCGTCCGCTTCCGCGTCTCGCGCGCCCTGAAAAACCGGAACAGGGGTTCCACGATGCTGCCGTCGGTCCGAACCATCACCTCGTCGATCGCGAGCCGGCGCAGCAGATGCTTCCGCTGCTCACGCTCATCGTTGACGTTCCAGTCGAAGGCTGCGCGGACCTTGGGATCGCTGGTGTCCACGTCGATGGTCTCTCCGGTCTCGGGATCGATGAGACGGGCGAGCCCGATGTCGGGCAGCTCGATCTCGCTCGGGTCTTCGACGGTCACGGCCACTACATCATGACGCTGCGCGAGCAGCTTGAGGGGCCGCTCGATGTCGGGGGCGAGAAAGTCGGAGACGAGAAAGATGATGGCCTTGTTCGCCAGCATCTTGTTGAGGTAGTCGGTCGCGTTGGCGATGTCCGTGCCGCGCCCTTCCGGCTTGTGTGCCAGCAGGTCACGCATGAGCCGGAGCGCGTGCTTCCTGCCCTTGCGCGGCGGCACGAGGTGCTCGATCCGATCGGTGAAGAGCAGCGTGCCGACGCGATCGTTGTTGCGGATGGCGGACATCGCGAGCACGGCCGCCAGCTCGGAGGCCAGCTCGCTCTTGAAGCGGCGACGCGTGCCGAAGCGCTCCGATCCCGACAGATCGACGGCCAGCATCACGGTGAGCTCGCGCTCCTCGATGTAGCGCTTCACGTACGGACGCCGCATCCGCGCGGTCACGTTCCAGTCGATGCTGCGCACCTCATCGCCCGGCTGATACTCGCGCACCTCGGCGAACTCCATCCCCTGCCCCTTGAACACGGACCGGTACTCCCCCGAGAAGAGCGAATTGACCAGTCCGCGCGTGCGCAGCTCGAGAAGCTTCACCTGGCGCAGCACGTCGGGCGGGACGCCGAGTGGCGCGCGCGGCGCGAGGAGCGCGGTTCCCGGCGCGGTCTGGTGCCCGCGCCAGGACGCGGTTCGCATGACCGATGAGCGCCGGTGACCCGCCATCAGGGACTCTCGATGCTCGCCAGGATTTTCTGGACGATGTCGTCGCTCGTGACTTCCTCGGCTTCGGCTTCGTAGGTCGTGAGCACGCGATGACGCAGAACGTCCGGCGCGATGGCTTTCACGTCGTCCGGGGTCACGAAGGAGCGGCCGCGCAGGAAGGCATGCGCGCGCGACGCCTGTGCCAGCGAGATGGTGGCGCGCGGGCTCGCGCCGAACTCCACGAGGGGAGCGAGATCGCTGAGGTTGAACTGTTTCGGCTCGCGCGTGGCGTGGACGATATCGACGATGTAGTCCACGATGCGGTCATCCATGTAGAGATCGGCGATCCGCTTGCGCGTCTCCATGATCGTCTTCGGCTGCGCGACGGCGTCGACGGCGATGGGCTCCCCGCTCGCCATCCGCCGCATGATCTCCTTCTCCTCGTCGCGGGTGGGGTAGCCCACGCGAAGCTTCAGCATGAAGCGGTCGACCTGCGCTTCGGGAAGCGGGTACGTGCCTTCCTGCTCGATCGGATTCTGCGTCGCCAGCACCAGGAAGGGTTCCTCGAGCACGTGCGTGGTGCCGCCGATGGTCACCTGCTTCTCCTGCATGGCCTCGAGCAGCGCGGCCTGCACCTTGGCCGGAGCGCGATTGATCTCGTCGGCGAGGATGATGTTGGCGAAGATCGGCCCCTTCTTCACCATGAAGTTGCCCGAGGACTGATCGTAGATCTGCGTGCCGATCACGTCGGCGGGCAGCAGATCGGGGGTGAACTGGATGCGGTTGAAGGACGTGTGGATCGTCTCGGCGAGGGTGCGCACCGTGAGCGTCTTCGCCAGCCCCGGAACGCCCTCGAGCAGGACGTGGCCTCCGGTCAGAATCGAAATGAGGAGCCGCTCGACCATGTACTCCTGGCCGACGACGCGCTTCGCGACCTGGGTGCTGACGTCGCGTACCAGACGGGAATCGTGGGCGGCCTGCGCACTGCTGCTCCCGCCCTGACTTCCCTGTCCGCCCTGCGTTCGTGTCGCCACGGATGCTCCGCGTGTTGAAGTTCTCGTGCCGCGATTTCGCGCCTGCGCCCTTCAAGAATAGGACCGCCTGCCGACCTCTGGAGTTCCACCGCGCCTGGACACATCTCGACGGGCGGGTTGACGCGGAAACTACGCGGAAACAGCGGAAAAGACGCTGAACTGCATTGATGATTGGGACTGCGGTTCAGGAGTCTTCTGCTCAGGCCAACCACATCTGCTCTTCAGCGTCGTTTCCGTGTACTCCGCGCCGTTTCCGCGTCCACACGTTGGTCGTGATCTTTCCCTGTCAGCTTGTCGATGGCGATGATCTCGTTCGGGGTCAGTCGTCGACTTCGACCGACAGGCAAAGCTCCGAGCTCCACCGGGCCATATCGGACACGAATCAGCCGCTCGATCGTGAGACCCAGCTCCTGGCACAGACGACGCACCTCGCGCTTCCGTCCCTCGGTGATGGTGACGTGGAACTCGGAGCGACCGCCGCCGATGCGCTTCGCCGAGACCGCGTTGGGC
>JBOHTL010000488.1:0-2941 GCA_050733735.1 Gemmatimonadaceae bacterium | reverse complement strand
ATCTAGAAGGAACCGCACATCGGAATTTCCCGAACTTCCCGAACGTGCGGCCACGCCTGCATTTCCTCTTCGGAGAACTCGATGAATTCGTGGAATTCGGATGTGTTGTGTGATTTTACCGGACAGTCAGAGGCGTGCAGGACCACGTGAGCACCTCCTTCGCATAGCCCACACGCGGGAGCACCTCGGCGGCGCCGAGCATCACGCCCCAGGCGAGGAGAAGGATGGAAAGGATGTGCGCGCGCGCCGCTTTGTGTCGCCACGTCCAGATCGCGCTCCACACTCCGCTGCCCATCACCGCCGCCACCGCCAGCAGATACATGACCAGCCCGCCCCCACACCGGTTTTCGTACGGCCAGAAGAGAATTCCGACGCCGAGGACGACTGAGAGCGTGAGTCGCAGGATGGCCGGCCAGGAACGCGCCTCGGCTCGCTCCTTCGCCACCTGAGGAGAAACCGCACCGACAGTCGGTGCCGCAGGCACGCCGGGCTTCGGTTTCTCGGGAAAGAGCTGAGCATCCGACACCGACTCCAGCTGCTTGTCGATCTTGGCCAGCTCCTTGTCCCAGTCGCGCTCGCTCACGTGCTCTCCCGGCTCAGGGCATAGCGCTCGATCTTCTTGTACAGGTTGGACCGCGGCATGTCGAGCGCCCGTGCGGTCTCACTGACGTTCCAGTCGTGCTCGCGGAGCTTCGCCAGCAGAAAAGCGCGCTCGGCGGCCTGTTTGAACTCCTCGAACGTCTTGCACTCGAGCAGGGAGCCGATCCCCGCCTGATCGCCGTCGCGCCGCCCGACGAGGCGATCGACGTCCTCGACGCCGATGCGCGGTCCGGACGAGAGAATCAACAGCCGCTCCATCGTGTTTTTGAGCTCCCGCACGTTTCCTTGCCACTCGAGCTGCTGCAGGCGGGTGACGGCTTCAGGACCGACGACGCGCGGTGGCATCCCCTCGCCGCGCGTGAGCTGCTCCACAAAATGCGCGACCAGGAGCGGAACGTCCTCACGGCGCTCGCGCAGCGGCGGCACATGCACCGGCACGACGTTCAACCGGTAGTACAGATCCTCGCGAAAGTGTCCGGCCTCGATCTCCGCCTGCACGTTCTTGTTGGTGGCCGCGAGCACGCGAACGTCTACCTGGATCGACTTCGATCCCCCGATCCGCGTGACCACGCCGTCCTGCAGCACCCGGAGCACCTTCGCCTGCGCCGCGAGCGACATGTCTCCCACTTCGTCGAGGAACAGGGTGCCGCCATCCGCCTGCTCGAACTTGCCGGCGCGATCCGTCACGGCGCCGGTGAAGGAGCCTTTCATGTGGCCGAACAGCTCGCTCTCGATCAGCTCCGATGGAATCGCGGCGCAGTTCACTTCCACGAACGGTCCGCTCGCGCGGGTGGAGTTGCGGTGGATGGCGCGCGCGACGAGCTCCTTGCCCGTTCCGTTCTCGCCGGTGATCAGCACCCGCCCGGGCGTCTTCGCGACCTTCTCGATCTTGTCGGTGACCGCGCGAATCGCGTACGACTTGCCGACGATCTCGAATCGCGACTCGATGGTCTGGCGCAGCCTCGCGTTCTCCTCGTGCAGATCGAGATGCGACAGCGCGTTCCGCAGCGTGACCAGAATGCGGTCGGTGTCGAGAGGCTTCTCGAGGATGTCGTAGGCGCCCCGCTGCGTCGCTTCCACCGCCGTCTGAATGGTGGCGTGACCGCTGATCATGACCACGACCGCCGCGGGATCGATCTCGCGCAACCGTTTGAGCGCTTCCAGGCCGTCGATCCCCGCCATCTTTACGTCGAGGAAGACGAGATGCGGCCGCCAGTTCTGGTACTGGGTGATGCCGTCGGTCGCATTGTCCGCCGCGCGGACCTCGTACCCCTCGAACTCGAGAAGCTGTCCGAGTGCCTGACGGATTCCGGGCTCGTCGTCGACGATGAGCACCTTACGCGGCATCGTTCACCATCATCGAGTCGGAGCTGGGGTGGTTTGCGTTCTGTACAAGGTGATCTGTCCGTCGGCGATGCGCACGTCACCGATGTAGTCTGGCGTCCGGAGCGGCAATCCGTCAGGCGACAGCTCGGGCGAACGCTGCGCGGGCGACAACTGACGCACGAGTCGCGGGATCAGCGCGGGCGGCAGCGCGAACTCCCTGATGCGGAATTCCTTCACCTGAAGCTCCGCAAAACCGGGGCGGATGATCCGCAGCGTGCCGCCGAGCTGGATGCGCTCCCGGTCGCCAAGCAGCATCGCGAACGGACCGAGCGCCGCGGGGTCGCCGAGCTCGGACGTGCGGATGTTCGCGCGCACGTAGAGTCGGTCGCCGATCGCGGCGGCGTCGATACTGTCCGCCGACGCCGGCAATGTCTTCGACAGTTCCTGGACGATGTACGCGGCAAGGTCGCCCGGCCTGACGGTCCGATACACGGGTCCGCGGCCGGAGCGCAGCTGCTCGAGCGCCGCGCGCGCGCGCTGAGCGCCTTCACCGGTGAGCGGCTGCCAGGTCGACGTATCCGCCACGACGGCGCTGTCTCCGCCGAAGCGCCCGCGGACTTTCGGCCACCAGTAGTCGCGAGTGAAGAAGGCTGCGAGGGCGATGAGGATGACCACGAACAAACAACCGAGTGCCTTCAAGCATCCTCCCATGTCGATCAGTGCGCCCGCAAAACGGCGGAGTGCAGCCGTTCGTATCGTGAACCTTCACGACCGATGTTACTCCGCATGAGATCGATCGCATCCACGGCTGACTCGGACTCGAAGGAGACGCGTTTGCTGACGCGCGAGAGCCGGCGCAGCTCGTCTTCGGCCGTGCGTTCGCGCACGCGCGCGAGCGTGAGATGCGGACGGAACGCGCGCCCCTCGAGCTCGAACCCCATCTGCTGGCAGGCGACCTCGACGTCGTGGTGCAGCAACTCGAGCCGCGGATCGCGCCCCACGCCCATCCAGACGA
>JBOHTL010000487.1:0-2683 GCA_050733735.1 Gemmatimonadaceae bacterium | reverse complement strand
CGCGCTCCGATCGCGAAGTCCGATGAAATATTCATCGTAGTTCGGTAGCAGATGCGCCGTTGTCCGCTGCCTCGGCACGCGTTGCTTCTCCGAGAACCAGTGCGACCGGCCGTCGAGATCGACCTTTCGGAGCCGCTTCCCCGCGATCTCGATCCCGCGCTTCACATCCGCTGGTGCGAGCCCCGACCACCACGACATGTCCGCCACCGTCGCCGGGCCCCGCGTCGCGAAGTAGCGGAGTGTGAGATCCTCGAGCGATGCATCGCGGTCGCGCGGTTTCGAGGGCGGCGCGCGTTCGTCGAGCAGCGCGTAGGTGAACTGCTTGCCGCGCCTGGGCCCGCTGCAGATCACCGCGTCGAGCTCCGCCTGCATCATGAGGTGGCCGAGCCGCTGCGTCGCCGCGATGATCCCGTGGCGCGCCAGCGCTTCCTGGAGCTCCGCGCGTATG
The DNA here is from genome assembly GCA_050733735.1 of Gemmatimonadaceae bacterium. GTDB lineage: Bacteria > Gemmatimonadota > Gemmatimonadetes > Gemmatimonadales > Gemmatimonadaceae > DASPMP01. Next base: position 2,235 of record JBOHTL010000487.1, on the reverse strand, counting down.
AGATGCCTTCCGCCTTCGAGCGCGCGCGCAATGATGTCGTTGCTCCGTCGAAAGACCTCAGACGTCAGCTCCAGCTTGCGGTTGTACGACGCCATGGTGGCGACGACCCGCGGCGCGGTGAGCGCCAGCATCCACCGGATGTCCTCGGGCGCGACGAAATGCCAGGTGGGACGGAGCACGTGCGTTCGCAGCATCGCTCCCCCCGCGAACAGCGATTCGATCGCCGCGTCCGTCGCGCCGGCGACGCGCTGGCCCAGCGCCCACTTCGCGCCGGAATAGTCCTGGGCCTGCACCGCGCCGAGCGCGCGCACGACCTCGACCGCGTCGCTGGCCGGACGAAGGAGAAACTGCGCGGCCATGCGCCGACCACATATTTCGATGGAATTCACCGTCCCAAGCTAGGAAGGCAACCCTGTCGCGTGCGCGCTGGTCTAACTTCAGGTCCAGCGCATACGGAGAGCCCGTCCATGCTCATTCTGCCAGTGCTTTTCTCGGCGGCGACGCTCGCGTTCACATCGCCACCTGAATCCGACACGCTGCGAGTGCAGGTGGGTTCCAGCGAAGTGGACGGCCGCATCTACGCTCCCCACGCGGCAAAGGTGCGCGTGTATGTCGGGCCCGGCCAGGGACGCATGCGGGCGGAATGGACCAACGTGCTCACCCTGGGGGATTCCGCGGGGCGTCGCGTCATGCGCTGGGTGACGACGGGCACGCAGTACCCGTTGAACGCGGCGCCGGTGCATTGGGAGCTGCGGCAGACTTATGACGCGCAAACGCTCCAGCCCTACGGCATCGCGCGCACCGCAAGCACGGGACTCATCACGTCCCTGCGTATCGACGGCCGGAAAGTCACGGGCACGCGCCGCGCATCCACCAGCGCGGCCGAAGAGCCGATCAGCTACGAGATCGACCAGCCGGGATTCGTCGCCTCGGCATCAGACCTCGTGCCCCTTGCCGCTGGATTGAAGGAGGGCCGCGTAATCATCGCGCCGGTATGGGGTCCGCCCATGACCGCGGCCGAGATGCGCGTGTTCATCGTGCTCGGCAAAGTCGACGTCGACGTGGAAGGCACGAAGGTGAACGCGTGGAAGGTCGAGGAGCGCAAGCAGGCGGACAGCCGCCTGCTCGCGACCTGGTATCTGCTCGACAAGTCGCCGTACATGGTGTACGGCGAAGTGCCACTACCCGACGGCAGCATCCAGCGCATGACGGAGGTCGAGGTTCCGCTGCCGCCGCGGTAGCACGCGGTACATCATGTAGACGCACCCGCCGGCGATCTGACGGCATTCGGTGAGCTTGAGCTTGATGCGGCCGGCGTCGCGGAAGAGCGGCACGCCAGTGCCAAGAAGCACCGGGTGGACGTTGAGTCCCACCTCGTCGATGACGCCGGCGTCGAATAGCGATTGCGCGAGCTCGCCTCCGCCGAAGACGCAAATCTCCTTGCCGCGACGACGCTTCAGGTCGCGCACGAATTCTCCGGCGTGCTCGCTGACGAGCTCTCCCTTCCCCGCGGGCAGATGACCCAGCGTCCGCGAGAAGACGTAAAAGGTGATCCCAGCCATCATCGTGTCGCCTTCGGCGCTCGAGCCCCCCCCCATGGCGTTGGCGACTTCCCAGGTCTTCCGTCCGATGAGCAGCGTGTCGATGCGTGCCCAGTAGTCCTTCATGATGGCATGGACGTCCTTGCTGTACTGGAGCCAGTCGATCTCGCCGTTGGGACCGGCGATGAAGCCGTCGAGACTGCATGCCGCGCCGTACGTGACCTTGCGCATACGCCCTCCCTGGCCGAAACTAAATGAGGATTTAGAAACAAACTATATGGCCGTTTAGAAACGTCAAGAGGATTCCTCGACGAATGGCGCGTCCGCGAAAAGTGAGCGACGAGGACGTGTACGCCGCCGCGATGCGCGTCATGTCCCGGGTCGGGCCGAACGAGCTGACGCTGGCCCACATCGCGAACGAGGCCGGAGTCACGCCCGGAGCGCTGGTGCAGCGCTATGGATCGAAGCGCCAGCTGCTCGTCACGATGTCGGAGCTCCTCAGCGGCGACATGTCGCAGTTCTTCCAGCAGATGCGGGAGCAGCACGATGCGCCCCTCGAGATCGTGCGGGCCTACGCGGAGTGCATGGCGGCGATGGCGCCGGACACCGCTGCGCTACTGCGGATCTTTGCCTATCTCCAGGCGGATCTCGCCGATCCCGAGATCCGAAAACGCCTCGTCACGCAGTCGCGAGA
>JBOHTL010000486.1:0-3126 GCA_050733735.1 Gemmatimonadaceae bacterium | reverse complement strand
CCAGGACCCTATGCGCTGACGGTGCGTGACGAACGGCTTTCGGATCTGATCGCGCGCGCGGGCGGACTTACGTCCGAAGCGTATCCGGAAGGCACCGTTTTCATTCGGAAGGAAGGAGAAGTCGGACGGGTCGCCATTGATGTTCCTCAGGCGCTTCGACGTCAGAATGCGCCGGATAACCTGATGCTGATGCACGGCGACGAGATTTTCATTCCACAGCGGTCGTCCGTCGTCACGGTACGCGGAGCAGTGAACGCGCCGACCGTTGTTGCTTACGTGCCGGGCCGGGATCTGGACTACTACATCAGTCAGGCCGGAGGGCTCACGCGCAATGCTGATAACAGGCGTGCGTTCGTGACACAGCCAAGCGGAAAGCGCGAGACGAAGTCCTGGGGACGTATTCCCAGGCCGCTGCCGGGCAGCCTCGTGGAGGTGCCTGCTCTCGATCCGGCGCAGCGTACCAATTGGGTACAGACGATTGCCACGATGACGCCGGTGGTCGTCAGCCTGGTGTCGCTCATCATTTCGATCAGCAACCAGTAACGAGCACACATCGCTACATTAGGGTGCATCGGCATGCCGGTGCGCCCCACGTTCGTTGCGGCTGTGCTGTTGGTGTCGGTCCTGGGCGTTTCACTCTCCGGACCGCTCGTGCGCCTGTCCACCGCGCACCCGATCGCCATCGCCGTCTGGCGACTTGCGTTCTCGCTCGTCCTCATCACCATTCCGCTGCTCGCGCGCGGTAGCTGGCGTCAGTGGAGAACGCTCGACCGCAAGGCTTTTGCGTTCGCCGGCGCAGCGGGAGTGCTGCTCGCCGCGCACTTCTGGTCGTGGAACACGTCCATCGGGTTGACGACGATCGCGGCGTCCGTCGTCCTCGTGAACGTGCAGCCGCTGGTGGTGGCCACCCTCTCTGCGCTCTGGCTGCGCGAGCCGCCGACGCGGCTGCAGTGGGCGGGGATTACGATCGCGATGCTTGGCGCAGTGGTCGTCGTCCTTCCCGACATCCTCACCGGTGGAGGAATTTCGACGAACGCGAGAGCGCTCCTGGGCGACGCGCTCGCTCTGATCGGCGCGGTCACCGCGGCGGGGTACTACGTCATCGGGCGCCGGTTGCGGCAGACGCTCGATCTCTGGGCGTACGTGGCGCTCGTCTATGGGGCCTGTCTCGTCGCACTCCTCGTGATGGCGCTCGCGCTGAACGTGCGACTCGGACCCTACCCGCCCCGCGAGTACGGTATTTTCGCGCTCCTGGCGCTTGGTCCCATGCTGCTCGGCCACACCGGAATGAATTGGGCGCTGCGACATGCGCGCGCGTATCAGGTCAACATCGTACTGCTCGGCGAACCGATCGGCGCAACGCTCATTGCCGCATTCCTCCCCGGCATTCGCGAACGACCAACCATCATGACGCTCGTCGGCGGCGTGATCATCCTCGCGGGGATTCTGCTCGCCGAACGACGTCGTTCGACGGACTAGACAGACGCGGGGCTCGATTATGTTTCGAACGAAAGCCCGCGAGGGCGCAGGAGGCCGCAAGCCCACCCATGAAGTCGTTCGAGCTCGACGTCGTGGCGACGCGAGGAGGCGTCGTCGAATCCCGCCACCGCGTGCACGCCGCTGTCGTGGATGCCCGCGACTGCCTGGTGGCCGGAGCGGGTGATACGCGCCGCGTGACACACTGGCGCTCATGCGCCAAGCCGTTCCAGGTGATGCCGTTGCTGCAGACCGGCGGCTTCGACGACCTGCATTGGGGAGACGACGAGCTCGCGCTCGCATGTGCCTCGCACGGGGGCGAACCCGAACATGTCGCGATCGCGGAACGCATGCTGTCCGCGATCGGGCTCGAGGAGGGGGATCTCGCCTGCGGGCCGCACGAGCCGCTGTCCAACCGCGGCGCGAAGCTGTTGCGAGACGCCGGGGAGCGACCATCCCGACTGCACAACAACTGCTCGGGCAAGCACGCCGCGATGCTGGCGTGCGCACACACGTCGGGGTGGCCGATGTACGGCTACGAGCGGTCGAGCCACGACGTGCAGAGGTGCTGCTTGCAGAGCGTGTCCCAGTGGACGGGGCTGAGCGCCGAAGCGATCGGCCAGGCCGTGGACGGCTGCGGGGTCGTCGAGTTCGCGCTGCCGCTCGAGCACATGGCGCGTGCGTATTCGCGCCTGGCGCGCGAAGCGACCGGAGGGGCGGGAATGCCGCAGCGTGTCGTCGGAGCGATGCAGACGCGCCCGTTCCTCGTTGGCGGAAGCGACCGGTTCGACTCGATTCTCATCGAGGAGACGGACGGCCGAGTGGTCGCGAAGATCGGCGCCGAAGGCGTGCATTCCGCGGCGCTGCTGGATCACGGTGTCGGTGTCGCTGTGAAAGTCGAGGACGGATCGCAGCGCGCACAGTTCCCGGCGCTCGTGAGGCTGCTTCAATTGCTCGACGCACTTCCCGCGGACCTTCCCTCGCGGCTGGACGAGTTCCTCCGGCGACAGATCCGGAACACGCGCGGCGAGACGGTCGGCGAAGTGCGCCCCGTCTCCTGAGCGGGAATTCGATCCCGCGCACGTTCGAGTGATACCGCACGACGCGCAAACAGGTGCGAGACTTCTGCACCTGGACGAAGGCACGCGCGCGCTGGTTCGCCTGTCCGCCGCTCTCGCGGGCGGCGCCGAGGAACAAGTCAGGGATCAGCTGGGCGCCGCCGCAACACGGGCACCACACGAATGGATCGAGGAAGTGCTCCTGCAGACATACCTGTTCGCCGGTTTCCCGCGCGCGTTGAATGGCATGCGCGAGTGGCGTCGCATCTCCGGCGCCGGCGCGGCGGCCTCTCCTGCCGTACCGGCGACGCAGCAGCGCGAGGCAGGAGAACGAGCGTGCGCGCTCGTGTACGGATCGATGTACAGTCGCCTGCGGGTGAACATCCGCGCGCTGCATCCTCTGCTGGACGACTGGATGATCGAAGAAGGCTACGGCAAGGTGCTGAGCCGTCCGGCTCTGGACCTTCCCCGGCGCGAGCTGTGCATCGTTGCCGCCTGCGCGGCAACCGGCCAGGACCGGCAGCTGCAGTCGCATCTCCATGGGTGTCGCAACACCGGTGTGGCGCGTCCGGTCGTGACCGCGGCGCTGGAA
>JBOHTL010000485.1:0-6719 GCA_050733735.1 Gemmatimonadaceae bacterium | reverse complement strand
GACGCGGGTCGCGCGGAGCAATTGCGCGTCGGGCTGTATCTCTCGCCGTGGGATCGCAACCATCCCACCTACGGCGACTCGTCGCGGTACAACGATGTGTACATCGCGCAGCTCACCGAGCTGCTGACGCGCTACGGTCCGATCGCGGAGATGTGGTTCGACGGCGCGAATGGCGAGGGGCCGAACGGGAAACGGCAGGTGTACGACTGGCCGCGCGTGTTCGGCACGGTGCAGCGGTTGCAGCCGGAGGCGGTGATTTTCTCTGATGCTGGTCCAGACGTGCGCTGGTGTGGCAACGAGCGCGGCGAAGCGGGCGATCCCAACTGGTCGACGATCGATCCGGCGGCGGTTCCCTTCCCCGGCGCGACAGGGGACGGCATCATCGCGGCGCTGCAGCATGGCGATCCGAGCGGCAGCGTGTGGCGTCCCGCGGAGTCGGATGTGTCGATCCGGCCTGGGTGGTTCTATCATCCCGCGCAGGACGACAAGGTGCGCGATGGAGACAACCTCTTTCAGTTGTACCTCAAGTCGGTGGGCCGAAACTCGAAGCTGCTGCTGAACGTTCCGCCGACGCGCGACGGCCTGCTCCACGAACGCGACGTCGCGTCGCTGACGGAATTTCATCGCCGGCTCGCCGCGTTCAACGCGCGCGCCGCGGGCGGGCGTCAGACGGGTGAAGAGCTCCTCCTTCCACGCGCAACACGCATCGAAGCGGTGCGTCTCGCGGAGAACATCGTCCGTGGCCAGACCGTGTCGCGGTACGTGGTGGAGGGTCTGACGCTCACTGGCTGGCACGTGCTCTCGCGCGGCACCACGATCGGACACGCGAAGATCGACACGTTCGAGCCCGCCACGGTCACCCGTGTGCGGGTGACCGTGGAATCGCTCGAGCCTTCGCCGACTATCGGTTACGTCGTACGAAGTTTTCCGTTCATCCCGTTCGGGAATATCCCTCCACCGCTGACCCCATCCTGGCTCGTGAGATACACGATGCGAAGCACCTGCTGCGGCGTGCGGCTGAACGCTTTGCCATCCGAGTCCGACGGGACGATGTTCGCGCGGCCGTTCATGACGATCCCCTGATCGATGTCCGTGCCGCCGTCGAGACTGTCGCGGGCGTTGGAGATCGCGTTCGCCGCGTTGCGCGCCGCCGACCCCATCCGGTAGAGCGTCGAGCGGGCCATCCCCATGTGATACGCCTCGACCGCGAGAATGCCCGCCGCCGCATCGAGATTGGCCTTGACGGTCAGTAACGGCGCGGCGCCATGATAGGCGGTTACGCCAACGTCCTCCATCAGCATGCCGCCCAGGAAAAAGTTCATCTCACTTGCGAACGGATCGAAGTTGTCGCCGAGTCCGGCTGCCTTCGCAGCTCCCGCGAATCCGTTCGTCAGGTCGATCGTCGGGCGGCTGACCGCGTCCGAGCCGAGCACGCGACGATAGAATCGCACGTGGGCGAGCTCGTTCTGAGCGACTTCCTCCATGAACTGCTTGAGATCGTCGTTCTGCCAGGGAACCATGCGGCCGCCGGTTACCGATCCCGGATTGGAGCCGGCATCGGCCGCATCCATCCCTCGTCCAGTGGTGCCGCGCAGGTAATACTCGGTTTCGAGGGACTCGAGATTGAGAGCAAAGTTGAAGATGTCGGCATCGTTGCCGTCGAAAAGCCCGACTTCACCTGCCGCGCTCTCGATGGTCTGCACGGCCTGCCTGCATCCAGGCAGCGCGGCAGCCGCGCCCAGCGCACCGAAAGCCTTGAGAGCCGAACGGCGCGTCATGTCACTGTGTATCGCTCGCATGATTCCTCCTCCCTCGTGGACGGAACGATCCAGAGACGCGCCCGCATCGACCGTTCCAGCAGGCTCCTCCTGGCCGAAGTCCCGACCGGAATCAGTCGATCGCGAACCAGTAGGACAGCTTCACCGCGAAGATGTTGTCGCCGCGGGTGTCGAAGGCGTCGAACAGGTCGCCCGGACGCGCAGGGCGGAACTGCCGTTGGCCGCTGCGATCCTGCTGCCAGACGACGAACAGCGCAGCACGACGTTGCTGCGCAGCGATCGCACGTTGAATTCCTGCGGCTCGATGACGCGGTCAGGGCGCGATCTCGAGATCCCCACGCAGGCGAAGGTCCATCGACGACGCGCCGATCAGAATCCGATACGTGCCGGGCTCCACGACCCACCGCATCTGCGCGTCGAGAAAGCGCAGATCGCGCGCGTCGAGCGCAAACGTGACTTCGCGTTCCTCCCCGGGCGCCAGATGGACGCGCGTGAACCCCTTCAGCTCCATGACTGGTCGCGCGATGGACGCGAGGACGTCTTTCACGTACAGCTGCGGGACTTCATCACCGGCGCGCGAGCCCGTATTCGTCACGCGGAAGCTGATGGTCGCGCCTCCAGCGTTCCGCGCGATGCGCAGGTCGCGATACGCGAAGCTCGTGTAGCTCAACCCGAACCCGAACGGAAAGGCGGCGTGTCCGGTCAGGTCGACGTAGTCGTCACCGCGCCCGGTCGGCTTGTGGTTGTACACCAGCGGCAGCTGCCCTTCCGAGACCGGGAAGGTGATCGGCAGCCGCCCGCCGGGATTCGCGTCGCCAAGGAGGACGTCGGTGATCGCATGACCTCCCTGCTCTCCGGGATACCACGCCATGAGGACGGCGCCGACGCGATCGATCCAGCGCGACATCGTAATCGCGCTTCCGCCTACGAGCACCACGACCACTGGCGTTCCAGTCGCCGCCACGCGCTGGATCAGTTCTTCCTGACGCCCCGGGAGGGCGAGGGATGCGCGGTCGCGGAACTCGCCTTCCTCGATTCCAGCGATGACGACCGCGACATCGCTGTCGCGCGCCAAAGCGACGGCCGAGTCGATGGCCGCGTCGCTGTTGCGGACTCCGGCGTCCCACACGAGCCGTATCCGCGCGCGTCCGGCGCTCTCGAAGAACTCGAGCCGGAGGTCATGCACCGATCCCGGCGCGAGCGAGACAGGCACCAGTGTCGTCCGATACGACTGCTTGCGCCAGTTGTCGATCGCGAGCCGGCCGTCGAGCCAGAGCCGATAGCCGTCGTTCCCTTCCACGCCGATGCGACGCACGCCACTCGCGGGGATGCGCACGCGTCCCGTCCAGCGCACCGAATACCAGCCTACTGGAATGCCGCGCGCCGGGAGGTTGAACGTCCAGCGGAAGTCGACGTTCGCGTCGGGCCGCGTGATGCGCGGCGCTCCCTCGAGCGCAATGTTGTCGAAGTACTCACCGCGCAGCGAATCGAACGACTCGGCGGGGATGGGCGCGTGCGCGACGTCCGTCCGGCCGGGACCGGGAGCACGGCGCACGCGATCGCCGAGCCGCGCGCGCAACCCGTCGAGGATCGAGATGCCGCGCGCGTCATCCAGCGTATATCCGCCGAGCCGCGCTTCGACGGCGTCCACTCCGATGAGAGCGATGCGTCTCGTGCCGGGTGCGAGCGGCAGCGTCGCCGACTCGTTCCTCAGCAGCACGACGCCCTTGCGCGCCGCGTCGCGTGCCAGCTCAGCGGTCGACGCGCCGGCCGCGCTGTCGACGCGTACGTACGGACTCTCGAAGAGTCCGAGCTCGAACTTGGCGCGGAGCACGCGCGCGACGGCGCTGTCGATGGCGCTCGCCGAAATCACGCCGGAGCGAAACGCGTCGAGATACGGCCGATGCTGCTCCCACGACGACTGGAAGATCACGTCGAGCCCGGCCTCGATGGCACGCTTCGTTGCCGTCGCGATGTTCGCCTCGGTGTGGTGCAGCACGATCGCTCCACCCACGGCCGCCTGGTCGGAGATCACGAATCCCGGGAACCTCCAGTCGCGGCGCAGAATCCCATCGAGCAGTGGGCCGCTCTGCGACGCGGGAAGTCCGTCGACCGAGTTGTAGGCCGTCATCACCGAGCGCGCGCCGGCGTCCACGATCGTCGCTCGGAATGGTGGCAGATGCAGCTCGTGCAGCAGCCGCCCGCTCACGTCGACCGGATACGAGTCCCGGCCTCCGTCCCCTACGTTGGCGACGAAATGCTTCGGCGTCGCGATCACGCCGCGCTGCTCGAATTCGCGCACGTAGACGCGCCCCATGACCGACGCGAGGTGCGGGTCCTCCCCGTACGTCTCCTCCACCCGTCCCCAGCGGACGTCGTTCGCGAGGTTCACTACGGGCGAGAGCACCTGACGCACCCCGCGCGAGCGTGCCTCGAGCGCAATGTGCGCGGCAACATCGCGCATCAGCGTTGAATCGAAGGACGCGGCCAGGGCGATCGCCGCCGGGTAGACCGTCGCGCCGCGGCGCATCAGCCCGTGGACTGCTTCCTCGAACGGAATGATCGGAATGCCGAGCCGCGTGGAATCGACGAAGTATCGTTGCAGCGCGTCGTGCAGCCTGGCGTCGTCGGTCGCGTCGCGCGCGGTGCGGTTCTGCAGGCCGAAGACGCCGCGCGAATAATCGTGGCGCGGGTCCTCGCGTCCACCGGGAATCATGTACAGCTGCCAGAATTTCTCGTCGACAGTCATGCGGCCCAGGAGGTCGCGCACGCGTGCCTCGACTGGCAGCGAGGGGTCGCGATACGGCTGCGCCACCGCGGCGGTGCTCCCCAGCAGCAGGGCGATGGTGGCGCGGCTCAGGCCGCGTCGCCAACGTGAAACTACAATGGCGGCACAGGCGTTTGACCACAGAGGACACAGCGCTATGGGAGGAACCATGAGGACCGTCGTCGTAGCCGTGGCAGCCTGCTGTATTTCGTTGCCGTGCATATCCCAGGTCCAGGCACAGGAACGCACGTTGGCACTGGAATCGGCGCAGGGATTTCGACTGCACAACGTACTTGCGTCACCGGCAACCCATAAGGGAAAGCGCGGCGCACGCGTCGTCGTCGATACGAGCAGGATACGTAACGCCGACCAGGCAAACGTCGAGACGCTGGCGCTCGTTCCCGACGTCGAGTTCTCGAATGGAACGATCGAGATCGAGGTGTCCGGCGCCCCGGCGCCCGGTGCCGGGGGCGGCGCTCGCGGATTCGTGGGACTCGCCTTTCGTGTTCAGGACACGGCGCGCTACGACGCGTTCTATCTCCGCCCGACCAACGGCCGCGCGGAAGATCAGGAACGACGCAATCACTCGGCGCAGTATATCGCTCACCCGGACTATCCCTGGTTCCGTCTGCGCCGGGAGACGCCGTCGAAGTACGAATCGTACGTCGATCTCGTTCCGGACGAGTGGACGAAGATGAGAATCGTGGTGGACGGACAGCGCGCGCGCCTCTTCGTGAACGACCAATCGCAGCCGACGCTCGTCGTGAACGATCTGAAGTCGGGCGCGAACGGGAGGGGAGGGATCGCGCTCTGGATCGGACCCGGCACCATCGCGCACTTTCGCAACCTCAGGGTCGTCCCCGCGCGCTGAAAGAAACAGGTGCGGCTGACGGTCGGTGACGCATCGGCGTACGCCGTGGTTGAATCGATATGAAGGTTCGTGCCGCAATCGTGGTAATGGCAGTCGCGCTAGCGGGATGCGACGACGACGTCGATCTGCAGATCACGGTGGTCGTTCCACCAGAGATACCGAGCATCCAGTCGGGAATGCTCGAGCTCTCGCTCTGGGTCTACGATCCGCTGCTCGCGGACGCCCCCGCTGCCCTCGGCGACCGTGCCGAGCGGGACTTCGTTCACCTGGCCGGCGCCACCGACACGTTCGTAATGTTTCTCGAAGCCCATGTGCCCGCGAATCATCGGTACTACGTCACCGCGCGGGGGTACGATCGCACTGGTTTGTGCGTGCTCGAAGTGCTGTGGGACGGCCACCTCGAAACATCGGCTCCGCGCACGATCATCATGCGCCTCCTGCCGCAGCCGCGCTGCGTCGGGCCGACCGGGTGATCAGCGATAGCCGCAGGCAGACGGATTCGACTTGACCAGATAGCTCTTGTAGTTGAGCGCGAGGGTGTCGCGACAGCCTTCCAGATCGAGCAGTTCCACCTTTCGAAAGTCGATCGGCGCGGTCTCGGCCTGGAGCGAGATGTAGCCGGCGGTGAGCGGCTTTCCTTCCTGGAGCGCGCCGGGAACCGTGCGGTTGGCCATCCCGCCTCCGATCTGTGGACGCGAGTACATCAGGACCGTGTCGCCATTCACGATGTGCTTGATGACCGAGTCGCCCAGCACCAGCGCTTCGACTCGCACCCACTGGTCTCCGTCGAACGTCTGCGATGTGGAGTTGATGCAGTGCGTGGTCACCAGCGTGTCGTTCATGACCACATGCGTTCCAGGCGTGCACAGGTTCGCGGTGGTGCGTCTGCCGGTTCCGAGTCCGCCCAGAAGCTGTGCCTCGAGAGAGATTGGAAAGTCCTGATGGAGGCCCATTGACCGGGGCGATTGTGAGTGCAGCATGATGCCGTTGTTGCGAACCGCCCAGGAGAGCGCCGGCCCGGCGCCCGCGACCTGCTGCCCGGTGAACCGGTACTCGACGGCGATCAGGTAGTGCGAGAAGGCGCGCCGCTGGTAGAACAGATGCCCGAACTCACCGCCGAACGCGCTCCAGCGGTCGTAGCGAACCTTCAGCAGTCCGTCTCCGACGCGAAAGGTCTCGTGCACGTTCGTCCCCAGCGGATAACCGGCGAACTTCGGCGTCCAGCCGTCGAGGTCACGGCCGTTGAAGAGCGCGATCCACTGGCGGGCATTCGGGTCGGCGCGTTGGGCGCGCGGCGCTGACG
>JBOHTL010000484.1:0-4397 GCA_050733735.1 Gemmatimonadaceae bacterium | reverse complement strand
CCGTGGCGCGACCGTGCTCGCGCAGCGGGGCGCAGCGGGGCAGGAGCCCGGCGCCGTGCCGACGCTGCCGGACCTGCGTCCACGAGGCCGGCTCGGGTTCGCCCTGTCGTGCCGCCGGTGCGGGTGGGCACGTGAAGCGGGAGACTGGGCGCCGTACTGGGAGTCTGTCGAGCCGCCGACAGTTCATGCCGTGGAACCGGACGGCCCCGCGGCGCGCGCGGGGCTCGCGCCGGGGGACGTCGTCACGCACGTGAATGGCGCCGGGATCACCACGCGCCAGGGAGGGCGTGCGTTAGGCGCGGTTCAGCCTCAGGAGCGATTGCGTCTTCGTGTTCTTCGGGAAGAAGTGGCCCGGGAAATTCACATCACCGCCGGCACGTACGCAGCATTGGACGCGATGGATGGGCTACGATATCGCGGCAACACAGGATCCGCTGAGGTGGTCGTGCGCGGCGGTGCTCCCGTGCAAGTGACGCAGCAGCCGGGCGGGGGCACGATCACCATCACGGTGGGGGGCGCGACGGTGATCGTGCGCGACGCTCGGAGCGCTTCCGCCCCCCTACGCGACCCATGATCCGCCCGCGGCCGCTGGTGCATGGAACGCTCGACGTCATGATCCTGTCCGTACTGGCCGGTGGAGAGCAGCACGGGCTTGGCATCTCTCGTGAGCTGGAGCGGATCACGCGCGGAGCATTCGTCGTGAAGCCGGGCTCGCTCTTTCCCGCGCTGCATCGTCTCGAAAGCGCCTGGTGCGTGCAATCCCGCTGGGGGGAGTCGGCGAATCGCCGCCGCGCGAAATTCTACAAGCTCACCACGCGCGGCAGCCGCCGGTTGCGGCGGGAAATGCAACAGTGGCGCGAGATCTCGCACGCGATCGGGCTGCTCGTGGGACTATAGCGTCAGCAATACGGGCTATTTCACGCGTTACAACGGTTCAACAGCCTCCAGGCGCGACTCATCCCCGTACCCCTTGCTTCTCGCCGAAAGTCGAACCGCGTGGCGAACTGCGAGATTCACGGCATATCACGCGTACGCACTTCTGGTCCCGCATCCAATGCGTTCCGACCGCGAATGCATACAATTGTGGGATGAGCAGAAGGCCGTCATTACACATGCGCCGCGTCACCGCAGCGGTAGTCACTTTGTTCGTCGCCACTGCCACCGCGTGCGGTGACGTCGTCGGTCCTGCAACCCGCGCTCTGCCACCAGACCTGTGGCTGCGCGCGACAGCCGAAGGCTTCGATGCAGGACTCGATATCCAATGCGCGGTCAATGGACTGGTGCGTCTCGAGCAGCAAATCACTGACTCGGCGGACCACCGCGTGCAGCATGGATCGGGAGGCGGTGAGGCCCTGAGAGCGCTGCAGCGCCCGGACGAATCAGGAATCCAGTTCTGGGGTGAGTACTACGTGGCGGCGCTGCAAGTTCATCAGATCGCCGCCGACAGCATCGAAATCCGAGACATTGGTCAATACGATGACGGCGTTCCGAGTCGATTCTGGACGGAACTCCTTGTGTTTCGCGGTCACAGGACGCCGGATGAATCGAACGCGGGTGTCATTGCTCGCGGGACATGGACGTGCTATCCGATGGACACACCGCCCTCCAGCGGGGACTACTATGATCCCGTAGGCACTGTAGTCGGAACCTGGACGCTCTCGAGGCAAGCATCATAGCGTTCCGCATGTACGTCGGCATGGTTCGCGGCGCGCAGCAAACGCGCACGAGATACGGTCTGCCACCGCGTCCCATGAAAAGCCGGGCCATGTTGCTGCAAATGCAAAAAGCCTCATTGGAGGCTCCAGTGTGATGCCGTTACTGCAAGATTTCGCCTACGATCCAGTACGGGCCGCATTCGCAGCTGAAAGCCGTAAGGCCATACCACCGTGTGCCGCTCCGGACCGTCGAGGCGCAGACAGCCCGCTGCGTCGGCGCTGATGGTGCCGTCCCATAGCGCCCCCATGTGGACTGTCGCAGGCTCCGCACTGGCGAGAAACAGAATGTCGCCAAACTCGGTTGGAACGGTCGTCTCAGCCGAACAGCTGAGAAGCGCAACGGCTGCGGCCGTCCCGCCAGCGACAACCGCGAATCTTCGTGAGAACACACGAGCCTCCATCTGTCAGATTGTCTGGCGGCTGAGTCTTCCTCTCAAGCCGATGATCGCCTGCCAATCGCTTAGCGCAACCGCTGATATGTTGACGTGTGCTTACTGACGATCCCCCCACCGAGCCGTCCCGCGATCCCGCTCTCATCGCCCACATCGAGAAGCATCTTGGCAGGATCGACCGGGGCTCACGATTCTCGGGTGATAGCGAACTTCAGGTCGCGATCATCGACGGAGAGCCGCGGCCCGCCGCGCAGGCCTACGTGACGTTGGGATTGAGCAATCACGTCCTGCGGTCGGTATCGGCGCGGCAATTCCGGATGGAGCTGCTCGGCGCGTCATATCGGAATTTCAACGATCTGCGTCCTGAGGCCAATCTGTTAACCATCGCACTCGATGTGCTTGCGAGTCATGAAGCGCTTCTGCGAGGCCATGTCGTCACGCGCAAAGGCCCCATCGTTGCCGGGTCGCGCCTCGACGCATACTACTGCGCCACTCCGGTGTACTTCAGGGATGGCCTATCGACGTTTCGCGGAAGCGTGCCAGCCACGGTGATCGTCTGGCTGGTACCGATCTCACATGCGGAAGCGCAATACGTCTGGCAGCACGGGTGGTCGAAGTTCGAAGATCTGCTCGTCGCCCGAGATCCGGATCTTCTGGATCTGCATCGCGCTTCTCTTCTTTGAGGACGTGCTCGCGAGGTTGACCGCGGCGAACGGGTCAGAGGCGCGTCATCTTGTATCGCTGGCTCTTTCAACCTCCGATGTCAGTCGGTTGGCGAACCAGTGGACATCGATCGAAGAACGCATGTACGTCACGGCCAAGCACACAGGCGCAGCCGCTGGTCATGTCCGCGGCGAACACGAAAGCGTCTGGGCATCTCAAGCCCGTGTCGCGCGGCATGGGCCGTTGGCGTGAGTCACGGTGCGCGGCCCGGCTCGGTTTCCCGAAGGAACAGTTCGCCCATCGCGCGGAGATCCCAGCGGATCTGCAGCGGATGATTGCCGCGACGGGCGCCGATGTGCACGTGTGGAGCCCGAGACATGCCGTTGTTGGAGACACGGGCAACAACCTGGCCGGCCCTGACGCTGTCACCTTTGGCGACACGCATGCTGTCGATGTGGGCGTAGGACACGTGAACGCCGTCAGCGCGACGGAACACGATGAGTCCCGCGGGTGACTTGCCCAGCACACCGGGCTCGTTCACGACGGGATTCCTGATCACCTGGGCGACGACCCCGTCGAACGGCGCCAGCACCTCTTCGCGCCAGATGTAGTAGTCCTCATTACGACTTCCGTCCGTCCGAAACTCACGTCCCCGCACGAGAACAAAGCAATCAGCGCCGAGCGCATCGTACAGATACTTGAGCTGGCCTTCCCAATGTTCCTGACATGCGAATGGACGATCCAGGAATGGATGAACCAGGACAGTCTCGATCGTATCTGGCCGTTCCGCCAATTGCGCCGTCGTCACGGTTGGCGATGCCATGACCATGACACACAGCAGCAGACTTTTGCGTTTCATCGTGGCGTCCTGTGCTTTCAGAGTGAGCGTCGAGTCGGAGGTGGCCACCGGGTCCCCAATGTAGTCCGACGGCGGCACGGGGCGCCGCGCTGCGGTACGAGCTTCGCCTGTCAGGTCCGGACCGAGAGCCGAAGGAGGTATCCGCCCGTCGCGAACAGAATCAAGGGCGCAACGAGCTCACCGAGCAATCCGACGAGCGGTACACCCCAGCGGATCACCGCGACCGTCGGGTCGCCGGGGTCATATCGCACTGAAAGCGAGTCGCCGTTGCGATAGTGTCTCGTTGGCCGGAAGAAGGGCCTGACGACGAAGCCTACGTGCGAGGCGGTGAAGCGCGCGCCGCGCACCTCGTAATCGTACTGGAACGTCGGCGAGACTCGACCGCGCTTCACCGACCGGGTCACGCGACCATTGGTCTGTGGCCATGTCTCGGTGGCCTGGCCGCGTCTTACGTCACGATAGGATCCGTATGCCTGGAGGGCGCCGAAGAGGAGCAGAACCACCGCAAGGATACGCAGCGTTCGCGTCGCGGCTTCCTCGGATACGCCTTGTCTTTGGGGTTTCATCTCGCGTCGCGCTCCGGTCGCCAGGTCATTCGCCGCGTCTTCACGTCCACTGAAGGATCCGTATCAGCATCCAGTGAATCGGCGGAAACGTCGCCGTCATCGGCGCGCCTTCGGTTCGAGCGCGACTGCTGTCGCTGTCCATGCCGTCGACACCGATCTCGCTCCGAGCCAGGTAGCCACGCAATCGCCCGGCCGAGTCGCG
>JBOHTL010000483.1:0-3909 GCA_050733735.1 Gemmatimonadaceae bacterium | reverse complement strand
GAACGCCGTTCTGCTTCAGGATGTTGACGATCGCCTGATCGGTGAGCGGATGCTTGGCATCCTCGTCGGAGACCAGCTTCTGGATCTGCGCCTTGATGCCGCGGGCGGAGACGTCCTCGCCACCGGTGGTCGAGAGGCCGGACGAGAAGAAGAACTTGAGCGGCAGCACACCGCGCGGCGTCTGCACGAATTTTTCGTTCGTCACACGGCTCACCGTGGATTCGTGCATGTTGATCACCTCGGCCACCTCGCGCAGTGTGAGGGGCTTGAGGTACTGGACACCCTTCTCGAAGAAATCGCGCTGCCGGTCGACGATGTAGTTCATGACCTTGAGCATCGTCTGCCGGCGCTGTTCGATGGCCTGGATCATCCAGTTCGCGGAGTTCAGCTTGTTGGAGATGAACTCCTTGTTCTCGCCGTCGAACGTCTTCTTGTCGCGCGCGATCTCCTGATAGGTCTTGCTCAGCTTGAGCCGCGGAAGATTCGCGTCGTTCAGAAACACGTGGTACTTGCTGTCGATCTTCTCGACGATGAGATCGGGAATGATGTAGTTGTCGGAGAGATCGCTGTACTTGATGCCGGGCTTGGGATCGAGCTTCTGGATCTCGTCGGCGGCCTTCTGCACGTCCGACGGGCTGATGCCGAATCGCTTGGAGATCTCGCTCCAGCGGTGGTTGATCAGCTCATCGAAACAATCCCGCACGAGACGATACGGCACCGAATGCTCGAGGCCCGCTTCCTTGAGCTGCAGCATGAGACATTCCCGCAGATCGCGCGCGCCGACACCCGGTGGGTCGAGATTCTGGATGGTCGACAGCATCGCCTCGATCTCGTCCATGACGTAGAGCGGCAGCTCGTCTTCGTCGCGATCCTCGGCTTCCGCCGCCTGCTTCACCATGTCGTTGACGCCGACGAGGATCTCCGGCAGCGACGCTTTGAGATAGCCGTCCTCATCGATGTTGCCGATGAACTCCTCCGCGAGCACCACTTCGCGCGGCGAGAGATCGAGCAATGTGATCTGGTCGCGCAGATGGTCGGCGAGATCGCGTGAGTCGACGGTGACGGGTTCGTAGTATTCGCGCTCCTCGTGCTCCTCCCTGCGTCCGCCGGCATCGAAGCCGTCCAGGAGGATCTCCTCCCAGTCGATTTCGTCGTTCTTCTTCTCGTTGTCCGCGGCGTCGGCCTGCGCCTCCGTCTCCTCGGCGTTTTCCTCCTCGTCTTCCTCCGGCTCGACCATCTCGAGGAAGGGGTTGTTGAGGAGCTCCTGTTTGAGGTGTTGCTGCAGGTCGAGGAGGGGCATGTAGAGCAGATCCATCGCCTGATACAGGCGAGGATTGATCTTCAGCTCCTGCTTGAGCTGCGTGGATTGTGAGAGGCCGGGCTTCATGCGCGGCGCTCCGCTGCTCCGCCGGACGAAAAGCGCGCGCGGAGGCGGGCCGTGAGCGTCGGTCCGAGATAGATGTCGGCGACGGTGTCGTCGAAGACGAGCTCCCGCACCGTTCCGGAAACCTTCACCTGGCCGTCGAACATGATGTATGCGCGATCCACGATGTCGAGCGTCTGCTCGACGTTGTGATCGCTGATCAAGACGCCGATGTTACGCGTCCGAAGATTCGCCACGATAGTCTGAATGTCGTGCACCGCGATCGGGTCTACTCCGGCAAAGGGCTCGTCGAGCATCATGAACTTCGGTTCCGTGACGAGTGCCCGGGTGATCTCGAGGCGGCGTCGTTCGCCCCCCGACAACGAATATGCTTTGCTCTGGCGAAGGTGCTTGATGCTGAGCTCATCGAGCAGCTGTTCCAACCGCTCGCGGCGCTGCCCGGCGGACAGCGGTAACGTCTCCAGGATTGCCAAGATGTTGTCTTCGACGGACAGCTTCCGGAAGATCGACGGTTCCTGAGAGAGATAGCCGATGCCCAGGCGGGCCCGGCGATACATGGGAGTCGTCGTGATGTCCTTGCTGTCCAGCACGATCCGCCCCGACATCGGGGGGATCAGGCCGACGATCATGTAGAACGTCGTCGTCTTGCCCGCGCCATTCGGACCCAGCAGTCCAACGATCTCCCCCTGTTGCAATCGCAAGGCCACGTCGTTCACGACCTTTCGCCGGCGATACATCTTGACGAGTCCGCTGGCCTCGAGAACGCTTCCAGTTCGCTGCGGCTGGACCGACGGCGGTGTTTCCTTGACTTGCGGATATTCGCCGGTGCGCCGAAGGGCCTCCGCCAGGCGCGCGCGCGCAATCTCCGAGCGCATGCTGGACCAGAAGTCGGGCGCGAACTTCACCTTCGCGTCCGGCGCCAGCAGCCCCTCCGCGGGCAAGCGGATCATGCCCACGCCGGCGAGCCGCGGGAAGACGCTGTGCGCCAGGTGGTCGCGGACCTGATCGAGCCCAAGAGTGGCCGCTTCGCGTTCTGCGTCCTTTCCTGCCGCCCGCAACGACGCCAGGTGGTCCTCGCGATAGACCTTGGCAGCGTCGTTGAAGTTCGCCCATCCGTTCTCGTCGGCGACGCTCAGGAGCGCGTGCAGAGCGAGCGCGGGCGACCGATCCGCACGCCCGAGCTGGTCGAGTACCGACTGGATGAGCGGATCCGTCATCAGGCCGGCGGGCGGCGGACGGGCGGTCGAGCCGGCGTCACCGGTGGAGCAGTCCGGGATCGCGTCGTCGATGCGGGAGGGCGTGCCGGCGCCGCCCCCGGAACCGGGGCGGCTCGCGTGGTATCCGTGGCGGCCACGATCGGGGTCGGCTCCAGATAGATGCCCGAGGCCTGTTCGACGACGGTCACCCTGGAGACCTGCTGATCCTCAAAGTCGACGATGATTTCACGTCCCGTAACGTAGTTGATCGCGGGTCGATTCAGCGACGTGTCCGCAGGGGCCAAGTGGTAGTAGGACCTCGCGTTACCGATGGCGTGCAGCTCGCGAAGGCGTGGCGACTCTGTCGTGTCGCGCGTGGCGAGGGTATCCCGCGGCGTCGAGGCCGAATCCCGCACGGCCACCCTCGCGCCCGCCGTGTCGACCATCGTGGTATCGAAGCGCGCGATGATCGTGTCGCCGCGCATCCAATCCACCGTGTCCGCGTGAAAGCGCGTGGAGTCCGGACGACCATGCGCCGCGGCGCTGCGCACGGCAAAGACCTCGTGGACGCGCTGGCCAGGCATGGAGACGTCGATCGAATCGGCGATCAGCTCCTGAGTCGACGAGAAGGCGCGGGCCCGCGATGGTCCCCAGGAGATGGCGCGCTGCAGCAGGTCGTCGGCGACGCGCAGATCGATCGTGTCGCTCGACAGCGTCATGTCCTCGCTGATTGCGCGCGCGTCACCCATCGAGAGCACGCGACGCAACCGGCGATCTGCCCCGGTGAGCTCGATGATCGAACCGCTGAGGCGAAAGGGACGTTCGCGGCGCCCCTCGATGGACGGACCACGCATCATTCGGGTGAACTCACGCTCGGAGTCGAGCGCCATCGAGTCGCCGCGCGCGATCACGTCCTCGCGGGTGACGACGACCTGGCCGCCGGCATACACCAGACTGTCACCGAGCGTGGTAATGGTATTTGCGACCACGGTAGTCGGTGGCTGTGGCTGTCCGGCGGAATCCCGCTGCGCAAGCGTGATCGTCGGGCGCCCACTGGCGTTCATGCGCTCGACCGGCCGCGTGTTCGGTGTCGCGCGGAGATACTCAGCGACCGGGCCGACGAGCGTGGAGCCGTTCGGAAGCCGCGCATGCACGTCGCCATTGGCGACGACGCGCTCGTCGCGCTGGTAGTAGGTCAGGAAGTCCGAGTCGACCTCGAGACGCGGCTCCGCGTAGTGCACATTGCCGATGAAGAAGACGCGGCCCTCGCCTTCGTACGATTCCAGGCTGTCCGCCGTGATGCGAATGCCGCGATCGGGGCATCGCAGC
>JBOHTL010000482.1:0-5490 GCA_050733735.1 Gemmatimonadaceae bacterium | reverse complement strand
CCTTGATGTTGAAGACGATCTTCATGAGGTCGGAGCCGATGTCCGCGATCTTCGTGAAGATGCCGCCGGCGACACGCAATGCGGCTGCACCTAGCGACTCACCGATGGCGAAGCCGATGAAGCACGGGCCCGCATAGTCACGCGGCACGAAGAGCAGGATGATCAACATCAGGAACAGCTCGACAGAGATCAGCAGCATGCCGATGCTCATGCCCGCCTGCAAGGGAATTGCGTAGCAGGGATATGGCTTGCCCTTGAGACTCGCGAACGCCGTGCGCGAGTTGGCAAACGTGTTCACGCGGATACCGAACCACGCCACCGCATAACTGCCGGCGATGCCGACGAGGCTGAAGAGCAGGATCACCGCGACCTTCAGCGGCGGGAATCCGTGCACGACCGCGCCCGTCGCATCGGTGGTCGCAGCGAGCTTTCCGAAGTAGATGGCTGCAATGACACCGATGAACACCCACAACAGCAGAATGAACTTTCCCTGAGTGGTCAGGTACGTCTTGCAGGTCTCGTAGATGAGCTCCGAGATCTCGCGCATCGAGGAGTGAACCGGGAGCCGTTTGAGGCGCCCGTAGATGATCAGGGCGAAGAGGAGTCCCGCGCCGCACACGAGCAGACCCCATGACAACAGAGTGCCACCGCCCATGCCGAAGAAATCGACCGAGTTGAGATCTGGTATGACGAGATTGGCTTCGCCGCCCGGTTGGTGCTGCTGCATTTGAATTTCTATCTCCTGAGTGCTTGGAGGATTGTGTCTAGAGGAAAAGCGGCCCGAAGACCACGGCAACGATGGCCATGAGCTTGAGCAGGATGTTCATGGCGGGTCCGGAGGTATCCTTGAATGGATCACCGACCGTATCGCCAACTACCGCGGCGCGATGCGCCTCGGAATTCTTGCCACCGTGGTGGCCCTTCTCGATGTACTTCTTGGCGTTGTCCCACGCGCCGCCGGCGTTCGCCATCATCAGCGCGAGCAGCGCACCTGAACCGATGGAGCCGATCAACACGCCGCCGAGGGCTTCCGCGCCGAGAAGGACGCCGACGACGATCGGCACGGCGACGGCAATCGCACCCGGCAGCACCATCGCCCGGATGGCGCCATCCGTCGCAATGCGCACCGCACCGGCGGCATCGGGCGGTGTCGTGCCTTCCATGATGCCCGGGATCTCCCGGAATTGGCGCCGGACTTCCTCCACCATGCGCATCGCGGCCCGTCCAACGGCGCCCATGGTGAGAGCGCTGAACAGGAAGGGCATCAGACTGCCAATCAGCAATCCGAGAAGAACGTTCACGTCGAGCAGGTTGAACTCGGTCACGCGTGTGACCTGCGCATACGAGACCATCAGGGCGAGCGCGGTCAGCACGGCGGAACCGATCGCGAATCCCTTGCCGGTCGCCGCCGTCGTATTGCCGAGCGAGTCCAGCGCGTCCGTTCTTTCGCGGACCTCAGCGGGAAGATGCGCCTGTTCGGCAATGCCTCCGGCGTTGTCGGCCACCGGGCCATACGCATCCGTCGCCAGAGTGATGCCGAGCGTCGACAGCATGCCGACCGCCGCGAGCGCGATGCCATAGAGGCCCGCGAGCTTGAAGGTCACCAGAATAGCGACCACGATCGTGATCAGGGGAATCGTCGTGGACAACATCCCGAGCGCCAGGCCGCCGATGATCGCGGGTCCTGTTCCCGCGACCGCCTGCGCCGCGAGGTTGCGCGTGGGCGAAAACTCGTACGCCGTGTAGTACTCTGTCGCCGTCCCGATGACCTGACCGGCGACCAGGCCGACCAGCACGGCCCAGAAAAGGTTGAAGTCGAGATCGAGCCACTGGATGAGCGCGGCGGTGCCGATGAGTGAAAGAATGCCGGCGCCAAAGATGCCCGCGCGCAGCGCCCACAGCAGTCGTCCCATGTCGGCGTTTTCACGCGTCCGGACGAAGAAGGTTCCGATGATCGCGCACACGGCGCCGATGCCCATCACGGCCAGGGGCAGGACGAACGCAATGGCGTCATACCGATCCGTTGATCCCGTCGGCAGGACGGCGTTCTCTCCCGCGCCAATGATTCCGATCGCGGCGAGCGACATGGCGGCGACGATCGCGCCGGTATACGACTCGAACAGGTCGGCGCCCATCCCCGCGACGTCGCCCACATTGTCGCCGACATTGTCGGCGATCGTCGCTGGATTTCGCGGATCGTCTTCCGGAATTCCAGCTTCGACTTTGCCCACGAGATCCGCGCCAACGTCAGCCGCCTTCGTGAAGATGCCGCCGCCGACGCGCGCAAAGAGCGCGATGGAGGACGCCCCGAACGCGAAGCCGGTGAGCGGCTGGAAGTGCCGGAAGACGATGTACAGGACGGTGAGAAAGAACAGGCTCAATCCCACGACCGTCATGCCCATCACCGCGCCGGACGAAAAGGCGACGCGAAGTGCCGCGTTCAGCCCTTCGCGCGCCTTGGCCGCAGTCCGGACATTCGCGCGAACGGCGATGTACATCCCGATGTAGCCCGCGAGCGCGGACGAGAAGCCGCCGAGCACGTAGGAGATCGCGGTGCGCGGCAGACTGGTGTACTCGCCCTCGTCGACGATGCCGAGGTCCGCGAACTTGCCCGTCACGTCGAAGTCCACGAAGATGGCGATCAGGACGGCGACGACCGCCACGAAGCCGATGAGAAACGTGTATTCACGGCGGAGGAATGCGGCGGCGCCGCTCTGGATGAGCGCTGCGATGGCGCGCATCGCATCGGTGCCCGTGTCTTCCCGCAGCACGCGGCGCGTCGCGACGACCGCAAAGAGCAGCGACAGGACAGCGGCCGCGACCGAGAGATACAGCAGTGTCATTTCAGCTCACTCCGGGGAACGCGTTTCATGCCCGCGGGATTGCGTCGCTCACGACTGCGGGCGGCGGCGGGCGATTGCCCTCGGCGCGACGCCACAGCCAGTACACCGGCACGCCCAGCAGCACGAGCGCGAGTCCGGAGACCGCCTCCGTGCGCGACGTGGGCGACAGCAGGATCAGGATCATCACCGCTGCGGCGAGCGCGATGTACAGCGCCGGCAGCACGGGATACCCCAGTGCGCGATACGGTCGGTGCGCGTCCGGCCGCTTCGAGCGCAGAATGAAGAGACCGACAGTCGTCAGCACATAGAAGACGAGCGCGGCGAAAATCACGTAGTTGAGCAACTGACCATAGGTGCCCGTGAGGCACAGCACGCCCGTCCATACCGACTGGAGGACCAGCGCGAACGCGGGAACGCGATTCACGTTCAGCGTCCCTGCGCGACGGAAGAAGAGGCCATCCCGCGCCATCGCGTAGAACACACGCGCCCCCGACAGAATGAGGCCGTTGTTGCACCCGAACGTCGAGATCAGGATGGCGATGGCCATGATGTAGCCGCCGGTCTCCCCGAACATGACCTCCATCGCGGCGGTGCCGACACGATCCTGCGTCGCGTTGGCGATGCCGCGGCCGACGGCGTCAGCCGCGCCGGGAGCTCCCTGGACCGGGAGCACGCTCATGTAGCCGACGTTCGCGAGGATGTACAGCACCGTCACCATCCCTGTCCCGAGCACCAGCGCGAGCGGCAAATTGCGCTGCGGATTCTGCACCTCTGCGGCGGCGAAGGTGACGTTGTTCCATGCGTCGCTCGAGAAGAGTGATCCGACCAGGGCGGCGCCGAACGCGATCACGAATGCACCGGTGACGTCCACCTCTCCGAAGAAGTTGCCCGCGGAGAAGTTCGCCCCGACGGCGGTGGCATTCCGGCCGATGGTCAGCGCCAGCAGGATGAGCAGCACCAGTGCCCCGGTCTTCACCATGCTCAGGCTCGTCTGCACGAATTTCCCTTCGCGGACGCCGCGCAGGTTGATCCACGTCAGTACGGCGATGCTCACGAGCGCAACGAGCCGCTGCGGATTCAACCCCAGCGTGATCGCTTGCGACGGATCGCGGCATCCGAGCGCGGCCACGCAGACCGGGGCGCTCGGGAACCAGCTGTACATCTCGGTGGAGATCGCGGGCACGAGCACACCGAAGAAGCGGCCGAATGCGACGGCCACCGCGGCGATCGTGCCCGTCTGGATGACCACGAAGAGCGTCCATCCATACAAGAAACCCATGAGCGGACCCATGGATTCTCTCAGGAACACGTACTGACCGCCGGCTCGGGGATACATCGCCGCGAGCTCGGCGTAGGCCAGCGCGCCGAGCATCGTGATGACGCCGGTCAGAACCCACGCGAGCAGCAGGAAGGCCGGTGACTCGACCTTGCGCGCGATATCCGCGGAGACGATGAAGATTCCTGAGCCGATCATGATGCCCGCGACCAGCATGGTCGCATCGGTCAGGGTCATTGCTTTGACGAACTCGGACTGCGGCTGCGACGGAGGTGTGTCCGTCGGTGCGGTCACGCTCGCCATCACGCTCCGGGGTGGGGTTACGGTAGATCCAGGGGGCTGTTGGACTGCGTGCTGCTGCGATTCGGATTCGACCCGGCTTTGTCGTGGGAGGACACGACAACGCCGGCTCGAAACAGGCCGGCGCAGGAACACGGAAGTATATGTTGGCGAACAGGATGGACGCTAGTCAGAACTGATAGACCACCTGTGTCTTCATTCTGATGGGCCGGCCGTCGGGTGTGGTACCCGGACGGAACTTGAAGTTCTTGAGCAGATCCTGGAGCTTGCGATTGTAGCCGCGGTCCCCGGTGTCCGTGAACTTCATCGACAGCACGCGCCCCGTGGCGTCCACATCGAATTCGGCGATGACACTGTCGCCCTTGAGCGAGTTGGGTACAGGCATGGGCGGCAGCGGAATCTCGTACGGCGTGGGTGGATAATTCTCCTGATCGCCGCCGCCCGTCCCTGGTCCGATGGCTGACCCACGCCCTGTTCCGATGCCGGTACCGACCCCACCGCCGCTCCCCGGTCCCTGACCGGCGGTACCGTCCGTACCGATTCCACCTGTGCCTGTCATTGCGACAGGCGAAGGGAGAGGCGCCAGCATTCGCGGCAGAGGCTGTATCTGGAGCTGCGGTTGTGGCTCCACTTTCGGCGGCTCGACGACAACAGGCTTCGGCTGTGGCAACTCGACTTTCGGCGCCGGAGGAGGCGGCGGCGCCACCTGAACAAACTCGAGTCGCTCCGCTGGTCGCGCCCCGCCGCTTCCACGATTGCCACCTCCGCCGCCTCCGGCCGGACCCGGCCCGCCCGCGCCTTCGGCGATGCGTCGAAGGTCGTCGGTGGCCGCGAACGGCGTGATGATGAGGAAGAGCACCGCCACGTGCAGCAGAAGCGACGCCATCGAGCCGACACGCCAGTTGTCCCGGGGCTTGGGCAGGCCTGTCGGGATGCGGTACGGACGACGCCGCCTGGTCGGTTCCACGGTGGTGGTCACAAGATCACTACACTCGCAATCGGGCTTGCGTTTCGAAGACGCGCGAACGGAGCCGGTGCTGATCCACAATGTAAGACGGCGGGCGGTCCCCT
>JBOHTL010000481.1:0-3384 GCA_050733735.1 Gemmatimonadaceae bacterium | reverse complement strand
GGGCAACTGCATCGCCGCGCCGATGCACGAGGATCTCGTGCGCCGCATCCGCACGCGCAACACCTTGCTCTTCGAGATCTCGTACGTCGTGAACGACAACGGAAAGATCCAGCTCACCCTGAATCGCACGGTGAGCTACTCCGATCGTCCGCAGTACGTCGTCCAGACCGCCGGTGGGCGCGTGATGTACTCGACGCGTCCGACGCTGGCCGCCCCGGCGGGCACGCTGCGCTGGCTGGATCCCGCGCTGCCGTTCCCCGATCCGCGGCAGATCTGGCAATACGGGTCATCGTCGGGTGCGCCATCCGTGTACACGATCATGAACGCTGATTCGATTCGCATCGGACAGACGCCGCCGAATTCCGTTCTTTCCGATACGCTGTACATCTTCGACCACCCGTATGGTCAGATCGGGCCGACGATCGTCGGCGTAGACTCGCTTCCCCTCCGCGCCGGCACCGACGTCAACGCGCTCGGCGCAGACGTCGAGATGATTCTCGCACTCGACATCGAATCACTCGCGCTCACGGATACGACCTTCGTGGCCGCCAGCGGTGATCGCAACTGGATCGGCTTCGGCGAAGGGAACACTGCCGGTAACGGGCGCATCATGATGGTCAACGACCCCGTTGGTCCGGTGCCCGGGTTCTTCTCGCCGGCGGTGACGGTTCAGGACATCGTTCACAACGCCTCGGAGCGCGTCTTCGGTCTCGCGATCGACAGCACCGGTCTCCAGGCAACGGCGCACGGGCTTCAGACGTACGTGGCCGCGCTGGACAATCCATTCCATCTGCGCCTCGACGGCGTGTACGACTCGTTCGACAACGGCGCCGGCGTCGCGTACCATCCGCGCGCCAAGAGCACCACCAGTCTCAACGAGCACCGCGTGCTGTTCACGGCGACACAGAGCGGCGTCATCGAGATCGTCGATGTCGCGCACTACAACAACAGGGGCCGCATCATCACGAAGGGTGGCTTGTATGGACCGCTGCGCGCCTCGGGTCCGCTCCCGGGCGACCCACCCGAGGTCATCCTCAAGCTGTATGGACTCACCGCGGAGGGTCTCGTCGTGATCGACCTGCGCGCAAGCGACATCAAGCCGGGACCATAGACCAAGCGGGAAGTGGGAAGTGGGGAGTGGGAAGTCAATCTTCCTGCTCCCCACTTTCTGTATTCGCCCCCATCTTCATCAACGGCAATCGCCCTTCACAATCCCCACTTCCCACTTCAGTGTCTCTTCGCTTCACCACCGCCGGCGAATCGCACGGACAGGCCCTCGTCAGCATTCTCGAAGGAGTGCCGGCCGGACTGCCGCTGTTGGCCTCGCACATCGACGGCCAACTGGCGCGGCGGCAGCAGGGGTACGGACGCGGACGGCGCATGCAGATCGAGCAGGACGCGGTCGACCTGGTGTCGGGTGTGCGCGCGGGAGAGACGATCGGTTCACCGATCGCGATGCTGATCCGGAATCGCGACTGGAAGAACTGGCAGGAGATCATGGATCCCGAGCCGCGTCCGGAGGATCCCACGCGCAAGCGCGCGGTCACGCGCGTGCGTCCGGGTCACGCGGATCTCACGGGTCTTCTCAAGTATGATCGGGATGATGCACGAGACATTCTCGAGCGGGCGTCGGCGCGCGAGACCACGGCGCGCGTCGCGGCGGGCGCCATCTGTCGTCAATTGCTCGTGCAGTTCGGTGTCTGCATCGGCAGCCACGTCACCCGGCTTGGCGACATCGACGCCGCGAGGCCCGAGCCGTTTCCCGACGACATCAACACCGCGGCGGACGCCTCTCCACTCCGCACATTGGACCAGGATGCCGAAGCGCGGATGATCGCGCGAATCGACACCATCAAACGCGAAGGCAATACGCTGGGCGGAATCGCCGAGATCGTCGCCACGGGACTCTGCGTCGGGCTGGGATCGCACACCTCGTGGGACCGGAGGCTCGACGGCCGCATTGGACAGGTGATGATGTCGATTCCGGCGGTGAAGGGCGTCGAGATCGGCATGGGCTTCGCCGCCGCCGCGAAGACCGGCGCCGAGGTACACGACGAGATGGATCCCGAGCCGGATCGTGCGATTGCCGGAGGCGTCAGGCGTCGCACCAACCGCGCGGGCGGGCTGGAAGGAGGCATGACCACGGGCGAACCGCTCGTGGTCCGCCTCGCGATGAAGCCGATCAGTACTCTCATGAAGCCGCTGGCGACGGTCGATATGGCGACGGGCGAACCTGCCCAGGCAACGGCGGAACGCAGCGATGTGACCGCGGTCCCCGCCATGGGCGTCATCGCCGAGGCGATGCTGGCGTACGTGCTGGCGCAGGCACTGCTCGAAAAGTTCGGGGGCGACTCGCTACGCGAGGTCCGACACAACTATGACGGCTACCTTTCGCACATCAAAAACGCTCGGCTCGATCGATCCAGGTGAGCCGCACATCGTCCTGGTCGGACTCCCGGGCGCCGGAAAGTCCACGGTCGGAACGATGCTGGCGACAAAGCTCGGACGGACCTTCCTCGACTTCGACCTCGAGATCGAACGGCGCGAGGGAATGCCCATCTCGCAGATCTTCGGTGAACGGGGCGAGGCTGGCTTCCGCGAGCTGGAGCGAAAACTGACTGAGGAGCTCCGGGACTTCGGCAACATGGTCCTGGCGCCCGGGGGCGGCTGGGTGGCCGATCCGACGATCGTCAGCCTGCTGCGTCCCCCCGCCAAGCTGGTTTACCTGCGCGCAAAGCCGGAAACGGCGCTGAGACGGCTGGCTGGGGAAGCCAGCGCCCGGCCCCTACTGAACCGCCCGGACCCTATGGGCGAGATCAACAAGCTCTTCGAGGGGCGGAAGGAGGCATACCAGAGCGCGGATTTCGAGGTAGCGACCGAACTTAGTACGCCAGAACAGCTTACGAACGAGATCATCGCCAAGCTCGGGCTCAGCTAACGCGTTACTGTCGCGATGCTGACGTACCCATTGACGGCACGACTACCTTGGTAATCCTGCGGCGTATCTAAGGTAGTGACCAGCCGCAGCCGACATTCATTTGATTGCTACGGGAGTGAATCGATGCGAGTCCGCCCCGGTTTCCTCCCTTTATTGTTTCTGGTCAATGACCTTCCGAATCCTGGGTCCGCATGAGCGGGGTCGGTTCGCGCCGGAAGCGTGGGGGCAGCTCCTGGCCCTGGCGCGGACCGGTGCGATAACCCCGCTGGAGCTGGAGCAGCTCATCGACCGGGCGCTGGTTCAGATCGACGGGCGCATCGCGCCGGAAGATCTGAGGGCGCTGGTCGAGGGAGCCGGTCTGGCTTCTCCCGCCCAGGAAGGCGAAGAAACGGTACACTAAAATGGCAGCACGAAAAACCGCAGCACGAAAAACAGCAGCAAAACGC
>JBOHTL010000480.1:0-2776 GCA_050733735.1 Gemmatimonadaceae bacterium | reverse complement strand
ATTCTACGGCGTACCGTCGGCCGCCGTGGGACAACGCGTCTTCGTCAACGATGTGGTGGTGCACGTGGTGGGCGTCGCGCCGCCGGCATTCCAGGGAGCACTCCGGAACATGGACCGTCCCGCTCTCTGGATCCCCGTGAGCGCGCGCGCTGAGATCGCCCGCGTTCCAATACGCTGGCTAATCGAGAGCGCGAACATGGAGGTGTTCGGCCGAACTGTGCCCGGCGTGACGTACGAGCAGGCCGCGGCCGTCGCGGCACTCGTGGTCTCCCGCACTCTGCCCGACTCCGCGACACGCGTGGGCATGACGCGCATCACGCACGCCCTCTCGCTGCACGACTTCGTGCCGGGCTCCGCGAC
The DNA here is from genome assembly GCA_050733735.1 of Gemmatimonadaceae bacterium. Lineage (GTDB taxonomy): Bacteria > Gemmatimonadota > Gemmatimonadetes > Gemmatimonadales > Gemmatimonadaceae > DASPMP01. The sequence continues at coordinate 2,416 of JBOHTL010000480.1, read as the reverse complement.
AGACGAAGCCATTCTGGCCTTCGGCGCGCTCAGCGTCATCGCGCTGCTCCTGCTGCTGGTGACGTGCACCAACGTCAGCTCGCTCATGGTCGCCGCCGCGGTCGCGCGCCGGCACGAGGTCGCCGTGCGCCTGTCACTCGGCGCTTCGCGCGCGCGCATCCTGCGCCAGCTGCTCACCGAGACTACCCTGCTCGCGATCGCCGGGGGCGCGGCGGGACTGACCGTCATGTGGTGGCTTCTGAATCTGCTCGCCGGGCCGGGCGGCACGATCGACGGCAACGACGTCATGCCGGACGCGTACACGCTCGGCTTTACGATGCTGGTCGCCATCGGCACCGGCATCGTGTTTGGCCTGTCGCCAGCGCTCCATGCGACTCGCACGGGCGTCGCGAACGCCCTGCGCGACTCCGGCACCGGCGCATCGCGACAGTCGCGGCTGCAGCGCGGCTTCGTCGTGGCGCAGATCGTGTTCTCGATGCCTCTGCTGTTGATACTGGGCGCCACGCTCTCCACGGTGCTCGCCGACTACAGCCCGATGCGTCCTGAGGTCAGCGAGCACGTGACGCGGGTGACATTCCGTCCGCTCAATCGCACCGGCGCACCCGAGCAGCGTCGCGAGGCGGTCGAGGCGCTCATTCCGCGTCTCGCGGCACTCCCCGAAGTCTCAGGCGTTGTCCCCGAAGCGTCGTGGCTCACGGTCCGCCGCTTCGCGTACTCCGTCCCGGGTGCGGGTGGCAAGGAGGACACGGCGCATACCACGCTCAGCGTCGAGGGAGCGGCGCCCGGATGGTTCGAGGTGCTCGACGTTCCAATCGTGCTCGGGCGGGATTTCGTTTTCGCAGACACGGCCGAGCGCGAATGGCCGGTGATCATTCCGGATCACCTCGCGCGTGGTCTTTGGGGTGGCGCGCATCCGATCGGCCGAGTCTTTGCCTCGCCCGCCGACGACGACACCGTCAACATGACGGTGGTTGGCGTGTACGACGCGTCGCACGTGACTACGCGCGGGAATGATTCCCTGAGGGTCTTCACCGCGCACGGCAAGGAGTGGCGACGCGATGCGCTGCTGGTCCGAACGCGCGGCAATGCGGAAGCCTTCCTGCCGGAGCTGCGGCGCACAGTGCGGGACATGGCGCCCGCACTGCCGGTCTCCGGAATGGTGACCCTCGGCCAGGTTGGCAGGAATGAGCGCCGCGACACGTTCATCCTGGGCGCGCTCGTCGGCGCGGGCGGAGCGCTCGCGCTCCTCCTCGCGTCACTCGGACTGTACGGCGTGATCGCACTGGCAGTCCGCCAGCGCACGCGCGAGATCGGCATCCGCATCGCGCTCGGCGCGAAACCGATTGCGGTGGCGCGGATGTTCCTCGCGTCGGGCGTGCGCCTCGGAGTGATCGCGCTCGTGATCGGTCTCCCACTGAGCATTGCCGCGCTGCAGCTCTTTCTCTCGGGGGCGGAGTTGCTGGCGCCCAAGATCGATGTATGGATAGTCGGGGCCGCAGTCGCCGTGGTGCTGCTCGCAGTCGCGGCGGCGGCCACCTGGCTTCCGGCGCGCCGCGCCGCTACGATCGATCCGGCGTCGACGCTCCGGGTCGAATAAACGGGTTCAGCGACGCAACGAAACGCCCTTGCGCGCTCGGCCGAGCCGAGCGTAGGCTCGGCACATGTCCAGAATCCACTCGGATCTCCGCCGCATGACACTCGAGGAGTACCTCGAGTTCGAGGAGAACAGTCCGATCAAGCACGAGTACGTGGCGGGCGAAGTGTTCGCGATGTCCGGTGTCACGACACGCCACAACCTCATCAACCTGAACATGACGCATCACCTTCGCGACGCGGCAAAGCGTCGCGGCTGCCGGGTGTTCGGCATGGAGGTAAAGCTCCGCGCAGGAAAGGACCGGATCTACTATCCGGACATCATCGTCGCGTGTGGCAAGGCGGCTGACGTGGAATTGATCGTGGAGGCGCCTGCCGTCGTCGTCGAGATCACCTCACCGAGCACTCACGCCACCGACCGTCGCGAGAAGCTGGACGCCTATCAGCGCCTCCCCTCGCTTCGAAGCTACCTGGTCGTCGAGCAGAGACGCCGTCAGGTGATCGTCTACACGCGCACGCGCGGCGCCTGGCGGCGCGATGAAGTGGCGGGCGCCGGCGATGCAGCGATTCCCGCGCTCGGCCTGACGCTCACGCTGGACGACATCTACGACGACGTGCCCCTCCCTCCTCTGACGGTCGGCGAGGAGGACGAGGACTTCGACGATGCAGACGAGCTTTGAGGCGCCTGGCCCTCAAGGCGCGAAGATGGGATAAACCTCTCAAACCTTCGAACCCTCAAGCCTGGTTCGCTCTCAGTAACTGAATCCAAAGCTCACTCCGAACGTCCGCGGCTGGTTCACCAGATAGCCCACGCGCGCCAGTG
>JBOHTL010000479.1:0-12456 GCA_050733735.1 Gemmatimonadaceae bacterium | reverse complement strand
GTGCTGCTTCAGGCTGTGGACGACATCCGTGAGCGTGGCGCGGAAGGTCTCCTGACGCACGCTGATGGTGCCGGGGCTGCGCATGTGGCTCGTCGGCGGGTCGATGTTTCCTTCCGGGACGAGCTTGATGATCGGCGCGCACAGCGCGTTGCCCAGCTTGCGCGCGATGGCCTCGCAGTTCGCCTGGAGCACGTAGTTGTGCTTGCCGGTCACGAGCCATGGCCCGTTGGGCTCCACCCCACCGGTGGGGATAATGACGGTCGTCTTGCCGGCGCGGATGGCATCGCGCACGTCCATCCACGTCATCTCCTCGATCCAGACCGTGTTGGGCGGCGGGAGGGGGTTTGGCGCGTCGACGCAGTTGTGTGGATTGCGGTCGCATCGGCCGCCGCCCATGTCCCGCGCGCGCGACGCCTGCGTTTGCGTCATCACGGTGGCGGGGAGGAGCGCTGCAAGCATGGCGGCAACGACGAACGATGGTATGCGCACGTCTGGTAACCGGGGCTGTTGACGCCGTTACGCTATCGCGCGGCACGGGATTCCGATAGACCGCCGCGCCTGGAAGGAACCGCTCGACCTAAGCTCGCAGGCAGCGCACCGGATCGATTCTCGTTGCCCGTAGCGCGGGTACCGCCGCGGCGACGCCTGCGACCAGCGCCATCAGCCCGCACAGCACTGCCAGGCTTTGCCATGGCACCCACGGCAGTCCTTCGACCGCATTCTGAAGGATGCGATTGGCTGCAAAGGCAAGCGCGATGCCGAGCGCCGTGCCCACGGCCATGCGCACAGCTGCCTGCCTGAGAATCAGCGCCATGATCGAGCGCCGGCTGGCGCCCAGCGCGATGCGAACGCCCATCTCGGCGGTGCGCAGCTCTACCGAGTACGACAACAGCCCATACAGACTGAAACCCGCCAGCAGCAGCCCGAACACCGCGAAGATGCCGGAGACGATGGCACCGAGCCGATCCTGCGACGTGCGGTCGCTCTGGAGCGCGGCCATCGTCGTCGTCCCGTACACCGCGAGCGCCGGGTCGATCTGCCGCACAACCTCTCTCAATGTCTCCATCTGCAGTCCCGTTGCGCGCACCATGACATGGAGATGTTCGGTCGACGGCCCCTCGGGATCCTGGTGGTACGGCAGGAACCAGCTGGCCCGCATCTCGGCGTCATGCTCGGTCACCGGCACCACGCCGATGACGGTCTTCCATGCGGCACCTTCGCGCGCAACGCGTACGCGTTTGCCCAACGCCTCCTCGCCGGGCCAGGCCATGTGCGCGAACGCCTCGTCCACCACGACGGTCGGCAGAGCGGTCGCGCGCGTGTCGCGCTCGAACCCGGTGCCACGCGTGACGGGCATCCGCATCGCGCCGAAGTAGCCCGGTGTCACGTAGCTGTGCGCCACGAGGGTCGCGGGATCGCCAGGCGGCACGGGTCTCCCTTCAACCTCGATGGGTGCGCCCCAGTCACCGCAGCAGAGCGGGTTTACCGTGGTGATCCCCGCGGCGGCTACCCCCGGCAGAGCGGTGATGCGCTCTTCCATGCTGGTGACGAGACGCCGACGCGTCTCGCCGTCTCGATACCGGTCCTGCTCCAGGGTGATACGGAAGGTGGATACGTCTTCCAGCTCGTACCCCGGGTGCGTCGTGCTCAGATCGCGGAAGCGGCCGATCAGAAGGCTCGCCCCCACGAGCAGCGCCAGCGAGAGGCTCAGCTGTGCGGCGACGAGCACGTCGAACAGGCGGCGATCGGCGCGTCCGACGTTGCCCCGCCCACCCTGGCGCAGCAGTGTCATCGGGCCGGTCTTCGTTGCGCGCCACGCGGCGACCAGTCCCACCACGAGCCCGAACGCGAGCCCGACCGCAAGCGTGAGCGCCACGACGCCGGCTCCCATCCCGAGCGTACCTCTCTCCACGCCAATGCCGAGCTCCGTGCGCAGGTTCTCCGGCACCGTCACTGAGAGCAGGCGGCGCAGCCACACCGCGAGAAGCACCCCCGCGCAACCGCCGGCGGCGAACAACATCGCCGACTCGAGCAGCATCTGCCGCAATTGCTGATCACGCCGTCCCCCAAGCGCGGCGCGCACCCCCAGCTCTGCGCGACGTGTGGTGAAGCGCGCGACCAGCAGGTTGGCGACGTTCACGCACGCGAGCACCAGCAGGAAAAGCACGGCGGCGGAGAGCGCCTGGATCGTGCGCGCGTCATCGCGAATGAAGTCCGCGCGCACGGTGGCGATATCGAACGCGTTGGCAGAGCGCTGGAGCCCGGCGTCTTCGCGCAGCGCATGCACGCGCGTTGCGTCGTCGCGCGCGGTTTCGATCGTCACGCCGTCGCGCAACCGCCCGACGACGTTCAGGGAACTGATGGGATGCTCCGCATCGAAGGTCCACGGCGTCCACACGTCCACGTCATACGGATAGTTGATCTCGGCGGGCATGACGCCGATGATCGTTGCCGCGCCGCCGTCGTACTGGAGCGAGCCACCGAGCACCGCGGAATCGCCGCCGAAGCGCCGCTGCCAGAGCGAGTGCGAGATGAGCGCCACGCCGGCGTCGCTCCCCGCGCGTTCCTCGTCGGGAGTGAAGCTGCGGCCGAGCATCGGCGCGAGCCGCAGCGTCCGCGTCCAGTTGGCCGATACGCCCGCGGCGGCCACGCGCTCGGCGTACTCGCCGGCTGAGCCCAGGAGCGACAGGCTGCGCGCGCCCATCGCGATCACTTCACTGAAGCCGCGGTTCTGCGCGCGCAGGATCTCGAAGTCGCCAGGGGTCAGGTTGTACCGGCGCGTTTCACCCGCGGGCGAAATGTTGGCGTTGCGGATCCGCATGAGGCGGTCGCCGTCGCCGAATGGCAACGCGGCCGCATAGACCGTGTGAACGACGTCGAGCAGCGCGGTGGCGCCGCCGAACGCCAGTGCCAGCGTCCCGATGACGACCGTCGCGAACAACGGTGTGCGGCGCAACGCCCGCCAGGTATAGCGGAGGTCCATGTCCAGCCCCTGGAGGACGGAGCCGATCGTGCGCCGCGTGGAGAGCCGCAACGGAAGGACATCCACGGCCTCGCGCGCGGCATGCCGCTCCGCCAGCTCGACGCGCACCACGACGATGCGCGCGTCGGACTCGCGCCCTGCGACAGTAGCCAGGTAGTCTCCCGCGAAGAGGTGCCCGCTCCATTCCGGTCCGGCTTCGTCCACGTGGACGGCCGCCGTGCCGCGACGAGTGAGCTCGTCGAGCGCGCGAGCGAGATCCGCGGCTCCGGTCCGCGACAGCTCACGCACCGACGCCTCCGCCTCCGCCGAGAGGTGCACGCTCCAGCGGGCGGTCATACGCCGAGCTCCCTGCGCAACTGCTCCCACGAGGCGGTCCTGCCGTCGTCGAGCTGGGCGAGCGCACGCGACACGTCCTTCCGAGCGACGAATCGTCTGAGGCGGTTGACCAGCTTCAGGTCCTCGACAGGGACGATGGCCGCCACCTCGCGTCCGTGGCGGGTGATCACCAGGCGCTCCTTGCCGTAGGCCACCCGATTGAGGAGCTCGGCGAGATCGCTGCGCGCGTCCGCCACACTTACCGCCGTCACCGTCACCGCCGTCGCCGCCATTTGCATGCCCCTGTCACATGTACATTTTGTACAAAATGCAATGTGGAGGCGGGGACGCCGCGGCGCAACCGGTTTATCCGGCCATTCGCTCCAGCACCTGGCGTACGGCGCGGTGCGCCTCGAGGATCGACGCGCGGTGATCCATGATGCCGGACAGATCGGAGTTCGCGAAGGCGATCCGACCTACCGGCTGCGATCGCAGGATCTCTCCGGGCGCGGGTTGGTCGCCGCTTCCGAAGAAGAATCCCGGCTGCGGGCTGAGGTACGCATGGCCCCAGCGATTCAGAATGATCCCGGCGACGTCGCGCTGGCCGTCGAAGCCCGCATCCCCGAACATGGATGCGAGCTGTTCCCGGATCCGCCGCTCGTACTCGCGAAACGTCGTTCCGAGCAGTTCCGCGCGGCCGCGTGAGTTCTGCACGGCGATCGGCTCTCCTGGATGCGAAAACAGGATCTTCAGCGTCAGGACGGTGGGCGAGTCGGGTGAGATCGTCGGGGACACCGGGCCGGACGTCGCAGTGCGACGGACCGCGAAGTAATTGCCGATACCCTCGAACCAACGGCATTCGTGGATGCCGAGGTCGAAGAGAAAGCGCCAATGCCGTACCGCCACGTTCGCCACGAGACAGGGCGACCGGCGGAACTGCGCGTACGCATCGCGATGCGACGCCGGGAGGTCGCGCACCAGGTGCTTCGAGGTCCAGCTGCCACCGGCCATGATCACCGACCGCGCGCGCACGCGGTGCAGCGCTCCGCCCCGGGCATAGAGTATCTCAATGCCGGCGGCCCGATCGACGGGAGCGTCGTGCTGCACGGAAACGACGGTGCATCCCGTCCGAATTCGCGCGCGGTGTCCCGAGCGGTCCAGAGCGTCCATCCGCACACGCGTCCGTGCTACCTGCTCGGTGGTGTTGGGACCGGGGAGCGCGTCAGGAATCAGCGTCCTCACGATGTGGCGAGCGACGCCGGCGTTGCCGCCGGGGAACATCTGCGCCCGCTGTGGATAGTCCCACGGCAGCAGCACGTCCGCCGCATAGTCCGCGTACGCCGACAGCGCATCGGCGCCGATCCCCGATCCGCCGCCCGCCACGGGTGACAGGAAGGTTCGCACGGTCTCGGCGCTGATTCCGTATTGCTCCACGAGATGATGCTCCAGCGTCATGCTGTCGAGCAACCGTGACGCGGCGTCGCCGTGCTCTTTCGGTAGCGACCGCGCGCGGACTCCGCGTGTGTCCGACATCCTCAGCAGGTCGCGCCTGGCCTCCTCGGCGATCGGTGCGCCCTCGAGGCGTTTTCCCCACGGGTCGACGAGCAGCTGACCGGAGGGACGCCCGAACTTCGCGCCGAAATGGAATGCCGAGGTCGGCCCGCCACCGAAGTACGGCGTGTGGCCGATGTTCATCTCGGGATCCGTACCGCCCCATGACTGGTATGCGATCGGGCCCAGTTCGATGCCGATGGACGGATAGAACTCGGCGAGGAACGTACCGGGGAGCGGCGGAAAGAACATCGCCGAGGCCTGATTGGCGATCAGTCGCTCACCGTTCACTTCGAACTCGTTCGCGCGCGCCTGCCCGCCGAACATCGCGTGGTCCTCGAGCACGAGACAGGTGCCGCGACCTCCGGTCTCGCGCTGGAAGAACAGCGCCGCGGCCAGACCGCTGATCCCGCCTCCGACGACGACACAATCGAAGGAGCCGGCGGACCGTGCCGTGCGCGGGTTCATTCGGGTGTAGAACCCGTCGCGCAGGCGGTGTCCCTCCGTGACGACGTCGAAGGTGTTGCCGTTGGCACTCGCGTAGTCCCCGATGCCCCCGTAGCCGTCGAAGTCGTTTGGACGCTGAGCTCCGCGCTGCGTGCGCTTGGCGAGGACGTCGAGTGGACTGCCGGCGCTGAGAAGCGCCGCGCCCGACGCGAGAAGGCTCGCGTTCAGGAAGTCGCGTCGGGTGATTTCATCGTCCATGCGACAAGGGACAACGGGATCGCGATCGGGTCAAGTCCGCTTCCTTTGACGGAATGCGAATTGCCCATCTCAGCGCCGCGATTAGCGGAGACGTGAATGCTCGGAAAGCTGCGCACGCGGATGGGGACGCTTCTGGCACTCGCGCCGATCGTCCCCGTTCTGATCTGGGCCGCGGTGCGCGGTGTGGATGCCGACCCGCCGCGGCTTCGACTCGAGGTGAGCCTGTCCGCTCGTCAGATGAAGGTGATCGAGAACGGACGCGTGGTGAAGCGATATGCGGTGGCCGTGGGCCGGCCGGGCAATCCCACCCCCAGAGGTTCGTTCCGCACCGGCCGCATCACGTGGAACCCAAGCTGGCATCCGCCGAAGGCATGGTGGGCGCGCAACAGACGCCCTCAGCCGCCAGACGCCCCCGAGAATCCCATGCAGGGGGTGAAGATCTACTTCAAGGCGCCCGACTATTACATCCATGGCACAAACAATCCGAGCTCGATCGGCTCGGCGGCGTCGCATGGCTGCATCCGGATGACCGAAGGCGCGGCCAAAGCGCTCGCGCGCCGGATTCAGAAAGCAGGAGGCAGCGTTCCGCTTGTGATCAGGGGGTGAGCGATGAAGCTCGACGTCTACATCAACTATCGCGGCAACTGCGAACAGGCGTTCCGGTTCTACGAACAGCAGCTCGGCGGCAGGATCACCGGAGTTGTGCGGCATGGCGAGCTGCCCAATCCGAGCATTCCTGCGGACTGGAAGGACAAGGTGGTTCATGCGCGCATCGAGATCGGCGGAACCGTTCTGATGGGCGCCGACATTCCCCAGGCGGAGCCGATGCGCAGCGCCTATCTCGCGCTATCACTCGACACGGAGGCCGACGCGGAGCGGGTTTATACGCTGCTGACGGACCGGGGCGAGATCTTCATGACGATGGACAAAACACCGTTCGCCAACCGCTTCGCCATGTTGCGCGACCGTTTCGGCACCTCATGGATGCTACTGCATCAACCGCAATCCAAGCGCTGACGTCCCGCGAGAGTCAGGCGCTCAGGGCGACTACCGGCTGCACTCGAATGGCGCGTCTCGCAGGCGCGTAGGTCGCCAGCACCGACACCAGGAGCAGGAGCAGCGCGGTCGCGGCGATCGTCACCGGATCGCTCGGCGTCACGCGATACAGCTGCGACTCCAGCAGCCGCGTCGTGGTCAGCGACAGGACTGTTCCGGCGCCGATCCCGGCGAGCAGCGGAAGGAGGCCACGCGCGGCGACGTACTTCCAGATGCTGACCGGCGTCGCGCCGAGCGCCATCCGCACGGCGATGTCCTGCGTCCGCTGGCTCACGAAGTAGCTCACCACGCCGTACACGCCGATGACGGCGAGGAACAGCGCGATGCCGCCCAGCGTGCCCAGCACCAGCGTGTTGAAGCGCGAAGTCGCCTGCGAGCGATGCAGGTAGTCGCTCATGCTCCTGCTGTCCGCCACGGGAAGATTGGGATCGATCTTCGTCACCAGCTCGCGGATCGGACGATCGAGCAGGCTGGCGTCGGCGCTTTCGTTCCTGGCGCGGGTCACGAGAACGAGCGAGCGCTGGATGAGCGGCCAGAGGATCGCCGGCGTCTGCGCGACCGGAACGTAGAACTCCGGACGTACTTCCGCGCTCAGCGCTTCGTTGTGCAGATCGCCCACGACGCCGATCACTTCCCACCAGTGCGGCTCATACCGCTGCGGCGCGATGGCGTTGATTCTGCGCCCGAGCACCTCCCGCAGCGGAACGCCGGGCCACAACCTGGCGGCCAGCGTCTCGTTCACCACCATCACGTCCGGAGCTCCGGCATCGTCCCGCGGCGAGATGTCGCGTCCCGCGCGGACTGGAATGCGCATCGTGGTGAAGTATCCGGCGGACGCGAGCCGCAGGTTCGCCACGAGGAAATTGGGATCGTCGGCTGACTGCTCCTCGGTGCGCACCGCCGAGCCGGCATTGCTCCCGGAAAGTGGCACCACCGAGACGAGGGCCGCCGACGTCACGTCGGGAAGCGCCGACGCCTCGCGCTGCAGTTGCTCATAGAATGCAACGATGCGCGTCCCATCGGCATACCTGGACACCGGCAGCATGATGCGCGAGGTGAACACTCCCGCGGGATCGAATCCGGGATCGACCCTCTGGAGGAGGAGCGCGCTGCGAATGAGCAGTCCCGCGCCGACGAGGAGTGTCATCGCCAGTGCCACCTCGACCCCCACGAGAATCGCACGGAGTCGGTCACGTCCACCGCGCAGGGCACGCCCACCCGAGCGCAGCGCGCGCTCGAGGCTTTCTCCGGTAAGCCGGAACGCCGGTACCAGCCCGAAGACCAGCGTGCTCACCACCGCGCACAGCAGGGTGAAACCGAGCACGCGCACATCGACTCGAGCCTCATCCAGGCGGGGCACCCCTTCGGGGCTCACCGCGAGCACAGCCTGCAGCAGTCCGAACGCAAGCGCCAGTCCAACCGCAGCACCGGCAAGCGCCAGCACTGCCGACTCGGTGAGCAGTTGCCGCAGCAGACGGCGCCGGCCGGCGCCGAGCGCGGCGCGAATCGACAGTTCCCGACCCCGCACCGTGCCCCGCGCGATCAGCAGGTTGGCGACATTCGTGCACGCGATGAGGAGCACGAAGCCGCCCGCGCCCAGCAGCATGAGCAGCAGCGCCTTGTAGTCGCCGACGAAATAGTCGATGTAGCGGCGGACGACGGCAGCGACGTCGGAGACCGGCGCCCGGCGCTCGGGATCAGACGCGGCTGCATCCTGGACGGCACGCGTGGCAACGCCCTCGGCCTGTTCCAGTGACACGTCCTCACGGAGACGACCGAAGAAGTCGAGGAAGCGCGCCGCATGGAAGTTGGGATAGTCGCGCGTGAGGGAGAGCGGTACCCAGAGCTCGACGAAGCTCGCGCTGACATCGAGATCGGCGGGCAGGACTCCGATGACGGTACGGGGAGTACCATCCATGTCGATGGCGCGGCCAACGAGCGTGCTGTCGCCCGCGAAACGCCGCGTCCACGCCCGGTGGCTCAGCACCACGACGTTGTCGCGGCCGGGCACCTCCTCGTCGGCGCTGAAGATGCGTCCGATGATGGGCGCGACGCCGAGCACTCGGAAGAAATCAGCCGAGACGCGGGCGCCGGACACCAGCTCCGGGATCGCACCCGCCCGAATGGTGAAGGCAGTGTTGACCGACCCGCTCACATGCTCGAACGCGTCGCGGGTGCGTTCGCGCAGCGCGAAGTATTCCGCGACGGTGCCACTGGTCTGTTCGCCCTGCCGGGCGGGGCGGATGGTCACCACCCGGTCGGGCTCGGAGAACGGAAGCGGATCCAGCACCACCGCGTACAACGCGGAGAAGACGGCCGCCGTGGCGCCGAACCCCAGCGCAAGCGTCAGCACCGCCATGGCGGAAAAGGCCGGCGCGCGGCGAAGCTGACGCAGCGCAAAGGAGACGTCCTGGCGCAGCTCGCTGCGATACTCCGCGCGCCGCTCGGCGAGGTCGCGTTCATCCGCCAGCCGCCGGCTTTCCTCGGCGACCGACTTCACGTCCCCGAACCGGCGCACCGCCTCGGAGCGCGCCTGCGGCTCGCTCATCCCCTGCTGCATCAGCTCGCGTGTGGCCATGTCGAGGTGAAATGCGATGTCCGCGTCCACTTCTTCGCGCGTGCTCGCGCGCCAGAGCAGTGACGACAGCTGACGGCGTCCGCGGCCAGAACGGCGCATCTCAGGTGCCGAGCAGGATCGGCGATACCAGCTTCACGAAACCCGCGAACTCCTTCGTTTCGGCGCGCAATCGGCGGCGCCCCTGGTCGGTGATGCGATAGAATTTCGCCTTTCGCCCGGATTCGGTGGTATCCCATTCCGCATCGACGAGCCCGTCTCTCTCCATCCGATACAGCGCGGGATACAGCGAACCGTCCTCGACGCGCAGCTCGTCGTCGGTCTGTTGTCTCAGCCAGCTGGCAATGGCGTAGCCGTGCCGCGGCCCAAAGGTCAGGGTCTTGAGGATGAGGGCGTCGAGCGTGCCGTGGAGATGGTCCTTGTACGCAGGCAATTGCAGGCTCCCCAGATGTCTGGGGGACACAGTGTCGCCGTGCACCCCCAGATGTCAAGGGGTCGTGACGCTTCAGGACTTCAGGACCGACTCGAACAGCTCGAGCGCGCGCTCGTCGGCGCTCTGTCCGAGCCAGAACATCGCCTGGCTGCGCACGCGCCAGCTGGGATGTGTGCGCGCCAGATCGAGAAGCGCCGGTATGCCGTCCTGCCGCGGGAGCTGAGAAAGGACGAAGACCGCGTGCATCTTCACGTCCTCGTCCGCGCTCGCGTTCTCGTCCGGCTCGAAGAGCGGATCATTGTCATGGCCGGCGACCTTGCCGCTGGCGAATCGCGATAGCCAGAACATTGCGTCCCGACGCGTCGCGCGAGAGCGTGTGTCGCGATCCTTCGCGACCTCGAGCAGCGCGGGCCACACCACCGCGCTGTCGGCCAGCACCGCCGGCATGATGGCTTTTGCGCTGGCACTTGGACTTCCCCGCTGCGCGACCGACATCAGCCAGCGCGCTGCTTCGGTCGCGGAGACTGCGCCCAGGTTCGTTCCTTCGCGCTGGCGCAGCGGGCCCACCCAGTACTGCACACGATGCGCGACGCCGTTCTCGAGCGTGACCCGCACCTGGACCGGACCAAAGATGCAGGGCTCCATCGGACGCCCGCTGTGGAAAGACCCGTGGTACGACGAGCGTCCCGTCCGGATGAAGTGCTCGCCGTCGCCGCAGATGCCGGGGCGCGCGGCGAAGTGGAAGTTGACAGGCCCGTTTGCGGCCGCCGCAATGCGGCTTCCGAGCGACTGCGCGTCGAGTCTCGCCGACAGCGCGGCGATCGCAACCGCTCCAGCGTGAACCAATGATCGCGTGCGCATGATCACTTGAGCAGCAGGTCGGCAATCAGCTTTCGCACGCGCGGGTCGTCCTTCTGCGCCAGCCAGAAAAGCGCCTTGCCGCGCAGCTCCTTGTCGTCGTCACCGCGCGCGATGTCGAGCAGCATGTCCGTGGCTGCGTCGTCATGTCGCTGCGAAAGGACGAAGATCGCGTGCTCGCGCAGGGAGGGCTCCCGCACCTCACGATAGACGCGGAGCAGATCCACGGTCCGCGTGGCCTCACGCTGCCCGGCCCAGAAGAGCGCGCTCTTGCGAAGCTTCAGGGATTCGTCACGGTCCATCGCGCGCTCGATCAACCAGTGATTCTCCGACTCGTCGCGATGCATGGCGAAGATCACCGCCTCCTTCAACTCCACGTCGTCTACGCGGCCGTACAGGGAGCGCAGATACGCGATTTCCGACGCGGGCAGATCGCTGCCGTTCGCCAGCGCGTGGATCGCGTTCGCGCGGATGCGTCGATCCTCGTTCACATCTTCGATGACGGTGTGCAACATGCGGCGCGCCTGGGGATCGCCGAGGATGCCGAGCCAATGCAGCGCCTGCTCACGCGTGGCGCGGACCCGCTCTTCGTCGCGCGCCAGCGCGAACAGCCGATCGACAACCGGCGCGTCCGCCAGCACCGCGGGAAGCAGCACACGGTCCTTCCCGGCACCTCGCTCGAGCCGCGGAACGAGGGACAAAAAGTACGCGGACGCTTCGTCCGCAGACACGACGCCGAGATCGGTGACCTGGGCGCCTGTCGCCGGCCACGTGCCGCCGATCTGCGTTCGCACCTGGCGCACGTCGCCGTCTGCCACGGTGACGGTGACACGCAGGGGACCTCCTTCGCAGCGCACACCGCTCCAGCGACCTATCGACTGGAAGTTCCGGCCAAAAAACGCATTTCCATATGCGACGACGTCGCGCCCGTCGCCGCACACGCCAGGGCGGGCGTCGAACTGCATTCGGACCACGCCTGCTGGGGCGCTCGCGACGCGCGACGCGAGCGACTGTGCGCCAAGGACGGGCGGCGCCGCCAGAAGCGCGATCGCGAGAATGACCTTGGTCATGGCGTCACGGCTTCGTGAGAATGTCCACGAGAATCTGACGGACGCGCGGGTCGTTCTTCTGACCCAGCCAGAAGAGGGCCTTCTTGCGCATCTCGGGATCGCGGTCCTTCTGCGCGATGTCGACGAGCTTGTCCGTCGCCACACGATCCTTCGATTCGGACATCACCCAGATGAGCTTCTCCTTCACTTCCGCGTTCGTCACACGATCGTACAGCCCCGCGAGCTCGCTGCCCGGAATGCCCGCCTGCCCCGCGGTCCAGAGCGCGTGTCCCCGGATCTCCGGACTGTGGGTGCTGTCCAGCGCAATCGAGAGCAGCCAGCGGTCGTTCCCGAAGCCGCGCATCTGCGACAACGAGAACATCACCTTCTTCTTCATCTCGTCATCGCGGCCGAGGCGCGTGAAGAGCGATCGCAGGAAGTCGGCGTTCTCCTGTGAGCGCCGCTGGCCGATCCAGAAGACGGCCTGATCGCGCACCTGCTCCGGCGTCTGCGCGTTTTCCGCGAGCCGGCGCAACACGGCGGCGGCGCGGGCGGAGTTGTTCTCGTGCAACGCGTGGATTGCCTTGGCTCTGAGATCGACGTCCGGCGACGACGTGGCGATGCTCTCGAGAGCGGCCGCTGCCTTGTCGGTGCGCACCTGGCCCAGCCAGAACACCGCCTGCTCTCGCACGGACGGTGCGGGATCGTTGCGGATGACGTCGATGAGCAGATCTTCGGTGTCGGCCGCGCGCTTCTGCGACAGCAGGAACACGGCCTTCTCGCGCAGCGCGATGGAGCATTCGTCGCGCTTCTGAAGCACCTGCTTGATGATCGGCAACGCGCCCTCGGCATCCATCTGCAGCAAGGCGTTCATCGCCGCCGCGCGGATCTCGCTGTCGTTGTCGTCGCGGACGCAGGGCCGGGCCTGGGA
>JBOHTL010000478.1:0-3712 GCA_050733735.1 Gemmatimonadaceae bacterium | reverse complement strand
CCATCGCGTCGGCGAGGGCGCGCGCATTCGACAGCCATTTCGCGTCGAAGGTCAGCTCGTACAGCGCAACGGCTCCGAGTCCGACCGCGGCATAATCCTCGAGAAAACCGCCGATGCGAGTGACGCCATCCTTGTGCGAGCGGAACACGCGACCGTCGCGCACCATCTCATCGAAGAGAAACTCTCCATTGGCAACGGCCAGCGCTCGCCAGGAGTCCTCGTTCGAGATCCGCGCGGCGTCCGCCAGCGCGCGGAGCATGAGCCCATTCCAGGCGGCGAGGATCTTTTCGTCGCGGCCCGGGCGCACACGTCGCTCGCGCGCCTCGAACAGACGCTGCTTCGCGCGGGCGAAAACGTCCGGCCGCGGTCGCGGAATGCCGTCCGCGACATGAAGAATGTTGTGGCCCTCGAAGTGCCCCTCCGGCGTTGCCGACCAGTAGCGCAGCATCTCGTCGGCGTCGCCGCCCAGCACGTCGCGCAGCTCGTCGTGGCTCCAGACGTAGAACGTGCCTTCCTCGCCCTCGCTGTCCGCGTCGAGGGTGCTGTAGAAGCCGCCGCCCTTCGACGTCATCTCGCGCTGGAGCCAGGCAATGGTATCCGCGCAGACGCCGCGCAGTTCGCGCTCCTCTCCGGGGTCGCGACTGCATTGCAGGAGATGCACGCCGACGCGCAGCAGCAGCGCATTGTCGTACAGCATCTTCTCGAAGTGCGGCACCAGCCAGTGGGCATCGACCGAATAGCGCGCAAACCCTCCGCCCACCTGGTCGTGGATTCCGCCGCGCGCCATGCGCAGGAACGTGTGGCGCACCGCCTCGAGCGCCGCCTCGTTGCCGAATCGCGCCCACTGCGTGAGAAGAAACTCCATGGCCATCGGCTGCGGAAACTTGGGCGCGTCGCCGAAACCTCCGAACCGTCCATCATACTGGCCGAGCAGGCCGCGGGCGGCGCGCTCCAGGAGGTCGGGTGACAGAGCGCCTGTCGCGCGGGCGCGCGTCGTGGCGGCGGCGTACATCTCCCGCATCGACGTCGCGACGCGCTCGACATCCTCCGGCCTGCTGCGGTGGGCATCGGCCACCGCACGCAGCACGCGCTGGAACGACGGCATGCCCTGCCGGTCCGTGGGCGGGAAGTACGTTCCTCCCCAGAATGGCGCCAGCTGTGGCGTCAGAAATACCGTCATCGGCCATCCGCCGTGTCCGTTCATGGCCTGAACGGCCTGCATGTAGATGGAATCGACGTCGGGTCGTTCCTCGCGATCCACCTTCACGTTCACGAACAGCTCGTTCATCACGGCGGCAGTCGCTTCGTCCTCGAACGACTCGCGCTCCATGACGTGACACCAGTGACACGCCGCGTAGCCGACGCTCAGCAGGATCGGCTTGTTTTCACGCCGCGCGCGTTCGAATGCCTCTGGCCCCCACGGATACCAGTCCACGGGGTTGTGGGCGTGCTGAAGGAGATAGGGGCTGGTTTCGCTGGCGAGCCGATTTGCCATCTGTATGGCAGTACCCGTTGACCGTGACGTGGCCGCCTGGCGACTATCAGCGACCTCACGCGATCCGCAAACTACCAGTACCGTGCCTCCCACCAAGCGAGAACCTGCTGCCGCGGCGGAGCACGCCGGCAAGCCCTCCCGCCGGCGCCTGCTCGCGCGGGTGCCGTGGTGGCCCATCGTTCTGTCGCTCATCGTGATTCTGACGGCGGCCGGTGCGCGTCGTCCCGTGCGCGACGCGGGCACTCTCGCCGATGTCTCCGAGGCCTACCTCGTCAAATCGTCGGGATACGTCGCCCTCGGACCCCTGTCGGCCGTTCTCGATACGATTGCGCTCATATCGGCGCGCCAGCACATCGCCATGCTCGCCGGGCTGCTGGCTCTGCTCGCGCTGTACCAGGCTACCAGGCATGTCCGCGGCCGCGCGACCTGGCGCTCCCACTTCGTTGCGCTCGCCTGGTTCCTTGCCGTCTTCATCGTGTCGTACGTCGCCGCCGTGATTCTGCCGCGTCCCATGGCGTATCTCGCGTCGCGGGAGCCGAACATCATGCGGGTGGACTTTCACTCGCACACGTCGGCGTCCCGCGACGCGCGGCGCGGCTTCGGCGTCGAGGACAACAGGAATTGGCACCGTCGCGCCGGTTATGACGTTGCGTTCATCACCGATCACGGCACCGTCGCCGGCGCCGAACGCGGATTGGCGAACAACACTCCTTCCGGCCTGGATGAGCCCGTGCTGCTGCAGTCCATCGAGGTCACGTGGACCGGAGAGCACGTGTCCATCCCGGGCGCACAGCGCACGTACACCGGTGTGCTGACGGAGAATCTTCGCGATGTCGATCCCCAGGCGCTGCGACTGGCGAGCCTGGTCGCCGCCCGCGAGCCCATCGTGGTCTGGCATCATCCACGGGATCTCAATCGCCTGCCGCCGGCCGCCGGACCTCGCACGGCTGGAATTCGCGCCATAGAGATCGCGAATGGCTCGCCCGACAACATGGACGACGTCGAGCCGAAGCGCGCGCAGATCGTGGCATTCGCCCAGCGGCACGACTTCGCGCTCACGACCGGGACGGACAATCATGGCTGGGGGTACACCGCGCCGGCATGGACGCTCATGCGGCTGCCCACCTGGCGCGGCCTCGGCGGCGATGAGCTCACGCTTCTCATCGAACGCGTCATTCGCGAACTGGGCTTCGGTGGAACGCTGGCGATCGAACGCGTGGTCGAATATCCGGAGAACGGAGCTGAGCTCGCGCTCACCGTGGTGACGGTACCGTTGATGATGTTCCGAACGCTGGCGACCGACGAACGCATGATGTGGCTGCTCTGGATCTGGGCCGTCTGGGGGATCATCCGGTGGGCGACACAAAGGCGCGCCCGCGCCTGAATCGTCCGGCGCCGCAGCCGGGCCTGCCCTCGCCGCCGACGCGCGATCGTCGTTGGATGACGGCGCTGATCGTCACCGCCTGCGCCGGCCTGGTCCGCCTCATCATCGGTGGTCTGACTCCGCTGTTTCCGGACGAGACGTACTACTGGGAATGGTCACGCCGACTGGCGATCGGATACTTCGATCACCCACCGATGATTGCATGGCTCATTCGCGGAGGCACGTCGATCGCAGGCCACACCGCACTCGGCGTACGTCTTTTTCCGGTTCTGGCGGGGATGATCGCCGGATGGTTCGTCATTCTTGGCGCGCGTCGTCTCGGTGGGAGCGGAGCGGCGCTCATCGCCGCTTTGATCTTCGCGCTGATGCCGCTGTCGGCGGCGGGTCTCATCATCGCGACACCGGACGCTCCACTGTTCGCCGCCGCTGCAGCATGCGTGTACGCGCTCATCCGCGCGATCGAGGCGACGGAGCGACGCGTCGCGCTGGTGTGGTGGAGCGTGGCGGGGATCGCGCTCGGCCTTGCCGCGCTCTCCAAGTACACGGCCGTGCTTCTGGCCCTTGGAGCCGTCGTCGCGGTGCTCGTGCGTCGTGAGCTGAGGTCCGAGCTGTCCACGCCGGGTCCCTATGTCGGTACCATCCTCGCGATCGCGGTATTCTCGCCGGTTATCATCTGGAACGCCGAGCACGATTGGGCGTCGTTCGCGTTCCAGCTGCAGCACGGTTTCGGAGGCGCCGGTGGGTCCGCGATCAATCGCGAGCTGGAGCTCATCGGCGGGCAGCTCGGTCTCGTGACACCGATTCTGTTCGTCATGATGATCATCGCGATGAGA
>JBOHTL010000477.1:0-7834 GCA_050733735.1 Gemmatimonadaceae bacterium | reverse complement strand
CGGATACGTCCTCGTCGCCTTCTTGTCGAACGGAATCACCTCGTTGAGGTACGGCTCGTTCGAGAGCACTGGCGCGTTCGTCTTCGACGCGAGGACGTCGAGCCTGATCGTCGGCTGCGATTGTGCGATCGCGCGCAGGATCCCCGTAGAGAGAATCATGTCGCCGATCCTGTCATGCCGCAGAAACAGGACGCGATAGGGCGCCGCCCGCCAATCCGGCCGCTCCCCGCGCGCGCCGCTGCCCATCATGGCGGCGATGGCACCATTAGTCGCGCGCTTCACCAACCGCTCGGCGGCCTTCAGAGGCATTTGCGCAGCGCTAAGTGCAAGCGGGAATGAGACATCGGCGCCGAGGAAACTAGTCGGACGGCCAATGTCGAATCAGCCCTCCCCCATTCGACTACCTGATGCTCACCTTATCACACCAGGAGACACACCATGCGCTATCTCTGCCTCATCTACGACGAAGAAAAGAAGATCGAACAGATGTCCCAGAAGGACAGCGAGGCCTTCATGGGCGACTACTTCAAGTTCACGGAAGACATCAAGAAGAGCGGACACTACCTGGCCGGCGAAGCGCTCCAGCCTGTGGCAACGGCGACGACGGTGCGTCTTCGTAACGGCAAGATCTCCACGACCGACGGACCGTTCGCCGAGACGAAGGAACAGCTGGGCGGGTTCTACATGATCGACGCGAAGGATCTCAACGAGGCACTCCAGATCGCCGCCAAGATTCCGTCGTCGCGCATCGGGACCATCGAGGTCCGACCGATCGTGGAGTTCGAGCGGCCGTAGTGGTGTGAGCGAAGGCGCTGCAACCGCGCTGCGGGCGGAACTCGATCGCATATACCGCGAGGAGTCGCGTCGCGTCCTCGCCACCCTCATCCGTCTCCTCGGCGACTTCGATGCCGCCGAGGAGGCGCTTCACGATGCGTTTGTCGCCGCACTGGAGACCTGGGGCGCGTCCGGTGTGCCGCGAAACCCGCGCGCGTGGCTGGTCTCGGCCGGCCGCTTTCGCGCGCTCGATCGCATGCGGCGCGCGGCGAAGCACGAGGACGTGGCACGCGGACACCTCGAGCTCACGGGGGGGGGGTTATCGGAACAGACGCAGGAGTTCGTCGCTGACGACGATGTCCCCGACGACCGGCTGCGCCTGATCTTCACCTGCTGTCACCCGGCCATCAATCCAGACGCGCAGATCGCGCTCACCCTGCGCGAGGTATGCGGTCTCACGACTGAAGAGGTCGCGCGCGCCTTCCTCACGCCCGCGCCGACCATCGCTCAGCGCATCGTGCGCGCGAAGGCCAAGATCCGAGACGCGCGCATCCCGTATGAAGTGCCCTCGCGGGAAGATCTGCCTGGACGTTTGGACGCGGTGCTGCACGTGGTCTACCTCGTGTTCAACGAAGGGTACCTCGCATCGGCCGGCTCCTCGCTGACGCGCGCAGATCTCAGCGCCGAGGCCATCCGGCTGGGGCGCCTCCTGTTCGAGCTGCTTCCCGAGGCGGAAGCGTCAGGGCTGCTGGCGCTCATGCTGCTGCACGATGCGCGTCGTGCTGCACGCGCGTCTCCGGCCGGCGAGCTCGTGCTGCTGGAGGATCAGGACCGTTCGCTGTGGGATCGCGCCGCCATTAGCGAAGGACAGGAGCTCGTCGAGCGCGCGTTGTCGACGCGACGGTTCGGCCCCTACTCCATCCAGGCGGCCATCGCCGCCGTACACGCCGAGGCGCGTCGCGCGGACGAGACGGACTGGCTGCAGATCGTGGGGCTGTACGACGTTCTGCTGCGCGCCGACCCGTCACCGGTCGTGGAGCTCAACCGCGCGGCGGCGGTGGCGATGCTGAGTGGCCCGGAAGCCGGCCTGCGTCTCATCGACACGATCCTGGCGCGAGGCGATCTGCTCGAATACCACCTCGCCCATTCCGCGCGCGCCGAACTGCTGAGACGCCTCGGGCGGTCCAGTGAAGCGCGGTCGGCCTACGAGCGTGCACTGTCGCGTGCCAATCAGGATGCGGAGCGACGATTCCTGGACCAGCGTCTCGCATCGCTCGATGGTCGGCCATTGGACAGCGATGACACGGAGCACATCTGATTGCACGGAAAGGGCAGGATATGGCGAGAAATACCGCCGTCGAGTTCAAATCTCCCAGTTGGATAGCACCATCCCGTTCTCGACGCGACGCTCGGCGAACCCGCCAAGGGTCATGCGCAGATCAGACCAGCGCACGCGTCCGCGGAGTCCGATCATTCGCTGGTACACCGGCTGATACTCGCCCTGCACGCGGATCGAGACGCGACGCGTGCCGCTGCGACGCGCGAGGTCGGCGAGCGCGCGAATGAGATCGTCCAGTGCGCTCAGATCGGCGACTGCCAGCTTGAGCACCCGCAGGTCCTCGCGGGTGCGTCCCTCCACGAGCGGCGCCGTGTGGCACAACGCGCAGGCGACCAGGTTGTCCTTCCTGAACAGCAAGAGCGTGTCGCCCAGGGAAAGCTCGTCGGTCAGGTGGATCTCGCGGCTGTGGTCGTAGCCCGGCTGCAGCCCGTCCAGGAGGTTGCGGCAGCGCGCGAGCATGTCGTCCTTGTCGCGTGAGGACAGGCGGCCGAACAACGGTGCCGGTTTCTCGGCGTAGCTCGCGTCGATCGTCGTCGTCAACGTGAGCTTGCCGGGGATGAAGCCCATCGCCGAGTAGAAGCCGATGTTGTCCATCGTGCGGGGCATGGTCTCGAGGCCGATCACGGTCGCGCCGTGCACCTTGAGCCACTCGATGCCGCGGCGCACGATCTCCTTTCCCGCGCCAACGCCCTGATGCTCGCTGCGAACGGCGAGAGGACCCATCCAGCCCTCCACGCCTGAGCGGTGCACGATGTTGAACGCGGCGATGTCACCGCGTTCGCCGCGCCAGACCATGGCGCCATCGGCCGCATCGCGGATCGCGTAGCGCCACACCGCCGGATTGAGAAAGGGAACGCGAACGCCGACCATACCATCGCGTCGATAGCGTTCGGTGAACGCTTCGCTGAACACCTGATTCAGCTCTTCGATGTCCTCCAGCCGGGCTGGATAGGGCCCGTCGAGCACATGACTGGGCCTCCAGGAACGCGAGGTCGCCATCAGCCGGCGCCCCCCCCCCCTGCTGCCGCTGCCGCTTCGGCGTATTCGTCGGTCGCGGACAGCTCGTCGCCGAAGGCCGGACCGCCGCTCTCCTGCTCGACGCGCGACACGCCTGCGTCCGCGTCGTACCGAACGGTCAGCACCCGATCCAATCCTTCGCGAACCGACTCGATGTGCGTGATCAGGATGACCTGCTCGAAGCGATCGTGCAGGCGCCGCAGCAGCTCGACGACATTGTGGCGCCGCGATTCGTCGAGAGATCCGAAGACCTCGTCGAGAATCAGCAGGGAGAACGCCTGTCCCGCGCGCTCAGCGATCATCTGCGAGATGGCCAGCCGGAGCACGAGGTTCGCAAGATCCTCCTCACCACCGGAAATCACCGGTTTGGGGACGTCGTCTTCCTTGACGATGATATTGTAGTCGTCGTCGAGCTCCAAATCGCTGTAGCGTCCGTCGGTGAGCTCGGACAGGAATCCGCTCGCGAGCTCGGAGATCTCGGGACGCAGGTGCTCATTGAGGCTCGCGCGGATGTCCGTGAACGCGACGTCGAGCTCCTCGTGCAAGCGGCGCTCCATCGTCAGCGCGCGCACGCGCTCCATGCCGCGCTCGAGCTCCTGCCGGCTCGCCTCTACTGCCGCGCGTGCGGCGCGCGCGGCCTCCAGCTCCTTCTCCGCACCAAGAGCAGCCAGCTCGCAGGACCGCAGCTCCGAGGTCGCCGCCTCGAAGGACGTTCTGAGCTTCGTGAACGCGGCTTCCGAGAAGCGTGAGAGCTTGAGCTGCTCCTTCAACGCCGCGAGCAGCTTGCGAACCCCGGCAAGCTCTTTCTTCCCGCGTTCGGCGTCCTTGCGGACACGCGGCTCGCGCTCGGTGAGGGTGCTGAGTCGCACGGAGCGTTCGACCATGGGAGCGAGCTGCGC
Source organism: Gemmatimonadaceae bacterium (assembly GCA_050733735.1). GTDB lineage: Bacteria > Gemmatimonadota > Gemmatimonadetes > Gemmatimonadales > Gemmatimonadaceae > DASPMP01. The sequence goes on along the minus strand of JBOHTL010000477.1, from coordinate 3,805 downwards.
GTGCTGCTGCCGCAGCTGCGCGTGGCGCGTCTCGTGATAGCCCGCCGGAATTGCCTGCAGCTGCGCGACAATCTGGCCGAGGCGCTCGTCGCGCTCCGCGATGCCACGCGCGACCTGGGATTGCTCCTGCGCGCGGAGCTGTGCGTCGGTGATGCGTTTGGTGAGGACTTCGACCTGTCGCTCGAGATCGGCGATCCCCTGCTGAATCTCCTGGAGCGGCGCCGGCACCTGCTGCAGCTGCTCGACGCGATTGCGGAAGTACTTCCCGTCGACCTCGATGGCCGTGAGCTGTCCGTCGAGCTCGTCCAGCACCTCGCGGAAGTGATCGGCGAGGGGGCGCGTGCAGATGGGGCACGGGCTTTCCGGACCGAGATCGGCGAGCCGGTCGCGCTGCGCCTTGATCTCCTTGTACTGGGTGCGAAGGGCGTCCTGCTTGGTCAGCGCCTCCTGCTTGTCGCGCACCCAGTCCGTGTGCGCCGCTTCGTGCTGTCCGTTGAGCTGCTCCAGCTTCGCGCGCAGGGCGGTGCGGGTATTTTCCCCCTCTTCCAGTTCGTTCCCCGGCGCGCCGATCGCCTCCGCGCGCTCGCGGAGGCGCACGAGCTCGCGCTCGATCACCTGCTGGTTGCGCAGCAGCTCCTTGCGGCGCCCTTCCTCCTGGAAGAGCCGCTCCATCTCGTGCAGGCGCGCGGCGAGATCGGCGTGGATGTTCAGCTCGGCGCTGATCTCCGCCACCTCCTTCTTCGCCGCCCCGATGTCCGTCAGCTCCTGCTCCAGTCGCTCCAGATCCTTCGCGAGCGCGTTCTCCTCGCCTTCCTTCACGCGGGCGTCTGCGACGAGCTTCTGATGGACGTCGCGCTCCTTCTGCGCGTCCGTCCACCTGGGCTGCAGGGCGAGGAGGGTGTCGTGCGCCTTCTTGAGCTTCGCCAGCGCCGTCTTGGCGCGGGCGCCATTCTCCTTGAGGCGGGCCTCGGTCTCTTCGAGCTGGCGCGCCACGACCTCGCTGTCGGGCAGCGCACTTTCGAGCCCGGCAAGCTCGCCGCGCAGGATGTTGCGTCGCTCGCGCACGAGCGCGCGCGCGGACGTCAGCTTCTCGTATCCCAGCACGCGCGAGAGGAACTGTGAGCGTTCGGCCGGTCCCATCGCCGACATCACTCCCAGTTCCTTCTGCCCCGTGAAGTACGTGTTGAAAAACTCCTGCTGACTCATGCCGAGCCGCCGGCGCAGGAGATCGGTCACGCCACTCGTACTGTTCGCGATCGGCGACGACGCGCCGTCGAGATACAGCTCGGCGGAGTTCAGCGTTCGGAGCACGCGATGCCGGTGGCCGGAAAGCTCGAAGTCGAGCTCCACCTTCACGCCGGATCGTCCGGGCGCCGTCAGCGAACGGATGTCCTGGCGCTTTCCGCGCGCCGCCGGCATGCCGTACAGCGCCCACGCAATTGCCTCGAGGATGGTCGTCTTCCCCGACCCGTTCGGACCGATGATTCCGGTGAGACCGAGATCGAAATCGATGTGAGTGTCGGCGTGGAGTCTGAAGTTCGTGAGCCGGACACTGTGCAGCCGCATGCGTCAGCTCTCGATGACGGGGGCAGCCGCGGGCGCGATGGCGGGAAACGCATCGGCCTCGTCAAGGTACTGCATTCCCAGATCGACCAGCCGCTCGCGATCCAGATCCGGTGGAATCTGTCGAGCGCGAAGCTGCTCGCGTACGACGTCGAGCACGGCGGGGCGGCGCACGGGCGCACCGGCGACGACGCGGCGCGTATTCTCGGGCTTCCGAAGATCGAGGGCGAAGTGCAGCGCGCGGCGCTTGTACTCCCGGAGCATGCGATGGTCCAGCTCGCGCGCCACCGACCGCGGGATGTCGCGAATGACGAGCCGCACGACCTTGTCGTCGACGCCGCCATTCACTTTTCCCATGGCGCGCTCGATCGCGGCGTTGACTTCCGCGGGACTCAGCTCGCGCGCGCTGATGGGACGAAGGTCGAGAAAATCACGCGACGCGGGCACGAGATGAAACGCGTGGCGGGCGGTGTCCACATCGTACTCGATGAACCCCTTCCCCTTGAGACGCTGCTCTTCCTCCTCGGACTTGTCGAACCACACGTTCAGACTCGTGTAGTCCAGCGAGCCACAGTAGAACGCGTTCTTCGCGACCGGCACGTGAATGTGGTAGTGGCCGAGCGCCACGTAGTCCCAATCACCGACGGCGAGATCCGCCCGCGAGATCACCGCGCCCGTCCGATCGAGCTCGGCGTAGTACTGCGGCACGACTTCCCGGACGTGGGCGTGCATGACGAGGAAGTTGTGCCGGGTCGACGCGTCGGTTGTCAGCTCGGGAACGGGGCCATCCGGAACCGCGAGCACGGACGCGTCGAGGTCGCGCAGCGGAATCCGTCTCGGCTCGCCGGCAGCCACTTCGACTCCAATCTGCTGGAACAGGCCCATGATGCTGCCGCTCTCCGACGTCCGCGGCGTATCGTGGTCGCCCGCGACCATGACGATATGCGTTCGGGGAAGCTCGGTGCGGAGTCGGAGGAACTGGCGAAACGCGTGCAGGATCGCCGCGTTGCTCGGGCGCGGCGTGTGAAAGACATCGCCCGCGACCAGCACGAGATCCGGCGCGAGCGCGATGATCTGATCGATCGCGCTCTTGAAGGTGCGCGCGACGTCCGCCTCACGCTGGTTGATGCCGGCAGGTGTGAGGCGCTGGTACTGGCGAAAGCCGAGGTGGGTGTCCGAGAGGTGGACGAGACGCATGCGCCTGGCGCCAATCTAGCGCCCGCGCAGAGCGGGCGCCGGATCTAGAAGCGCTTCTCCAGCACCGTCATGTGCTGTGTGATGCGCAGTCGGAACTGCATCGGCGACGCGGCGCCGATCGCCGGCACGCTCGCTCGCGTCTCGATGCGAAAACGCGACTCGGAGAGCCATCCACGGCGGCGATCGACGATCATGCTGCCGGTCACCGACCCGACGAGCGCGCGTGGATTTGCGGATGCGATGGCGTCGCTCAACGGATGCATCGTGCCTTTCATGCTGAGAAAGGCGACGTTCCCATCGGACGTGATCGAGTCGAGCTTGAACGCCGCCTTCACCAGGCCGCCGAGGGGAACGCCCATGGTGGGCGACGGCGGGATCGGCATCTCGCGCAGCCACGTGTCGCCCACGGCGACCGATCCGCGCGGGAAGGACGCCGGCATGATCGACACGAGATCGGTGACCTCCCGCGAAATGTTTGCCTGAGGCTCCGCGATGCTCACCGTGCCGTCGGGCGCCATGCGCACGCGCATCTGCTTCCCCGCCAGCTGTCGTTCGGTCTCCGCGGCGACCGCCTTCGCCCGCTCGTCGCTGCCGGAGACGATCACGGAGTCGGTCAGTGCGAGGATGGTCGCGAAGGCGGGCGTGGTGCTCTCCACGATCGCGCGCGAGTACATGCGCAGCGTCGTCGTCATCACGCGCGTCGCTCCGCTCCGTCGGATTCCGCTCATCTCCGTCGTCTGGTCGAGACGCAGGGTGAGCGTATCTCCCGCGCGCGGCCGCAGTTCCAGCACGATGCGAGTGCCCTCGTCCTGCCCCTGCGACTCCGCGCCCAGCGTGACTACGAGGACGACGACACAACTCCAGCGCGACATCAGAATCCGTACGGATCGTCGCTGGACAGCGACCTGATCGGCACAGGGACAGGCCGCGACGAGGGGGGGGGAGGCGCTTCGACTGGCACGATGCGACGGAACTGCGCTTCGAAGTACGCCTGCACCCGCTCGGGACGGGCCTGCAGCGTCGCGTTGCGCGCGCGGATCACCAC
>JBOHTL010000476.1:0-4487 GCA_050733735.1 Gemmatimonadaceae bacterium | reverse complement strand
CCTGATGGTGATCTGGTGGGTAACGGAGGCGGCGCCGATTGCGGCGACCGCCCTTCTGCCCCTGGCGCTGCTTCCCGTGTTTGGCGTCATGAACATCGGTGCCGCCGCGGCGCCGTATGCGAACCCGGTGATCTACCTGTTCTTCGGCGGCTTCGTCCTCGCGACGGCGTTCGAACGCTCAGGACTGCATCGCCGGCTCGCATTGAGACTGCTCACGCTCGTGGGCACGCGCCCCGACCGCGTCATCGGCGGCTTCATGCTGACCGGTGGCTTCATCAGCATGTGGGTGAGCAACACGGCGGCGACACTGATGCTTCTGCCTCTGGCGACATCGGTTCTGCGGAAGGGACCAGCGGAAGGCGCGCCTGCATCGGCATTCGAAAAGGCACTGCTTCTGAGCATCGCGTACGCGGCCACCATCGGAGGCTTCGGCACACTCATCGGATCCCCACCAAACGCGCTGCTGGCGGGCTTCCTCACGCAGAACCACGGCATACGCATCCGGTTCGTGGACTACATGCTCATTGGCGTGCCCATCGTCATCGTAGCGCTGCCGATCGCATGGTTTCTCCTGACGCGCGTGGTCTTTCGTGTTCCGCGTGACCAATCCATCGTGGATCCGGACGCGCTGCGGGAGCAACGTCGCGCGCTCGGTCCGATGTCGCGCGCCGAGAAGTTCGTCGCCGTCGTGGGCATGCTGACCGCGTTGTCATGGATGAGCCAGCCCCTGATCGCGCGCGTCTGGCCTGCGATCAGCGAAGCGGGGATCAGCGTGCTTTGCGCGCTGGCCTTGCTGCTCGTGCCGATCGATTCGCGCGGAACCCGCGCAATCACGTGGGAAGAAGCCGAGCGCATCCCATGGGGAGTGCTGGTGCTGTTCGGAGGCGGGCTGTCGCTGGCTGCCGCGATTCAACAGGGCGGCCTGGCGGCGTGGATCACCCAGTCGGTAGGCGGGCTGCGCGCGCTGCCGCCCCTCGTGCTGATTCTGCTCGTCATCACGATCATCACCTTCCTCACCGAGTTCACGAGCAACACCGCCACGGCGGCGGCCTTCCTGCCCGTCGCTTCCTCGCTGGCTGTCGCTGCCGGGATGAATCCACTCGTGCTGCTCGTCGGCGCGGGGCTGGCGGCGAGCAACGGATTCATGCTGCCGGTCGGGACGCCGCCGAACGCGATCGCCTTCTCCACCCGGAGGCTGACGGTGCCGGAAATGGCGCGCGCGGGGCTGCTGATCGACGTGGTGTTCGTGGCGATACTCACCCTCGTCGCCTACTTCCTGGTCCAGCCGGTTCTCGGGTGACGCTACGCGGCCCGCGGAACCTCCAGGCGCGCGCCCGCGTCCGGACGAACCATGAAGAAATCGGAACGCTTGTAGGAGCGAGCCTCGTACCGCGGCTGAACGGTCTGAATGAAGTCCTCTACGCCACCGCTCGCGACCAGCGCGATGGCGCATCCGCCGAATCCCGCCCCTGTCATGCGCGCACCGTAGCAGCGCGCGTGCGCGCGCGCCTCCTCGCACGCGATGTCGAGATGCGGGCTGGAGACCTCGTACAGCTCACGCAACGACGTATGCGAGTCGTCGAGCAGGGCGCCAGCCGCTTCGTAGTCGTGACCGCGAAGCGCGCGCGCCATCGCGGCCGGACGTTCGTTCTCTTCTACGACGTGTCGGGCCCGCCGATACGCGGTGGCGTCGAGCAGAACGCGCGCCGTGTCGAGCAGCGCACGATTCACGTCACGCAGCGCCTGCACATTCGGCGCGATGGAGCGGACGCGCTTGACGACGTACTCGCACACCGAGCGCCGCGCGTTATAGTCGGAGGTGGATAGGGTTCGCCGGACACCCGTGTCCATGACGACCACCGTGACGTCGTCCGGCAGATCGACGTAGGACGTCTCCAGCGTCCGACAATCGAGCAGCAGCGCGGTTCCCTCGCGCGCGGAGGACGCGGCCACCTGGTCCATGATGCCGCAGTTCACGCCGATGTACTCGTGCTCCGCGCGCTGGGCCAGGCGCGCCATGCGCACCGGATCCCAATCGATGCCGACGGCGCCTGCGATGGCTCGCGCGAGCGCGATCTCGAGCGCTGCTGACGACGAGACGCCGGCGCCGATCGGCACGCCCGTGCTGATGTACACGTTCATGCCGGGCACATGGCGCTCGGCGGCGAACGCGCGAAATACGCCGGCGACGTAGTCGTTCCAGTGCCTTGGACCACGGCCATTCACATGCGCGAGATCCAGCTCGCACTGCTCTCCGAACGACTCGGCGTAGGCGGCGACGTGGGTGTCGTCGCGAGGCGACACCGCCACGAAAAGACGGCGGTCGATCGCCATCGGCAGCGTAAAGCCGTCGTTGTAGTCCGTGTGCTCGCCGACGAGGTTCACGCGGCCGGGAGCCGATGCAATGACGGTCGGCTCCACCGCGAACTTCGCGCGAAACCTCCGCGCGATCACCTCCGCGGACGCCACTGATACCTCGAAAGCGCAATCCGGCCCCGCGCGTCGAAGACGACGCCCTCTTTCTCGAGCAGGAGACGCTGTGTCAAACCACCGTTCATAGGATCCAGACTGATACAGCCATTGGCGTTGACGACGCGCTGCCAGGGCACGATCGTCGACGACGCGAGCGCATGCAGCGCGTATCCAACCTGGCGCGCGCGTCCCGGTGCCCTCGCGAGCTTCGCGATCTGGCCGTAGGTCGCGACGCGACCGCGCGGGATGCGCTTCACCACCGCGTAGAACCTTTCGTGTCCTCCAGTCTCGCGGCGCTTTGAACGCTTCACGAGGCTGTAAGCTACGTGCGCCGGAGAGTGTCGGGAGGGATGATCGGAAGCTGTGAGAGTCCCGGATTTGTGTCCGGAATCACAGGAGGCGGAAGCGGAGCCGGTCGCGTCGTATCGATGCGCACCGTGTCACGACGGACCGTGTCGCGTCGGAAGATCGTCGGCGTCTGGCGATACGCGGTGTCGCGTCGCGGCTCGGGGATGATGATGCGCGACATCGTATCGCGCGGCGGCACAGGGAACGCGGTGTCCACACGATACGTGTCGACCGGCGCAGGATACGGCGTCGGATACGGCGATGGGTACGGCGCAGGATATGGCGGAGGATACGGCGTGGGCGCCGGCTGAATCAACATCGTGTCGTAGGGGGGGAAATCATACGGAAGCGACTCCGGTTCCGGCTGCCGCACGGCGGGTTGCCCGCTCGCGACGCGCATCTCCTGCTCGAGCGCCACGGTCATTACCACGAACCCGCGAACGCTCATTCCCGCCCGTTCGATCGACCGACGCGCGCTCGTTTCGCCCTCGAGGTATGTCACGGCCGCGTCGATGCTGCGCTCCGTGGGAGCGTCGGGCTGGAGGATCTCTCCGAAGCGCGCGGCAACGCCCTTGTTGATGCCGCGGCGCGCGCGATCCCAGCGCTTGTACTGCTCGCTCGTGATGGCAAACTCGAGGCTTCCGCCGTCGGCCAGCGCGACCTCGCCTCCCGAGCTCGTCAGCAGCGACGCGTCGCTCCGATCTCCCCGGAGCTTGTCGCACGCCGTGAGCATGCACGCCATCGCCACCATCATCGTTGCCCGCATCGCTGGTCATGATTGCAACATCCGGACGCGGCGATGCGAGCGGATCACCTCGCTACATGTTCTTGTGCAGCTGCACGGGAGCAACCGTCTTTCGAAGACGAAGGTTGAGCAGTTCGACCAGCACGGAGAATCCCATCGCGAAGTAGGTGTAGCCCTTCGGGATGTGCAAGCCGAAGCCTTCGGCGACGAGGTTGGTGCCAATCAGGATCAGGAACGAAAGCGCCAGCATCTTGATGGTTGGATGCCGGTCGACGAACCCGGCAATGGCGCCGGCGGCGGCGAGCATGATGCCCAGCGCGATGACGTTCGCGGCGATCATGATCGACACCTGCTGAACCATGCCGACCGCGGTGATCACGGAATCGAGTGAGAAAACGATGTCGATCAGCATGATCTGAATCACGACGGCCTTGAGCGACGGCGTAACTCTCTTCTCGCCGCCGTGATCGTCCTCCCCCTCGAGCTTTCCGTGGATTTCATAGGTCGCCTTGGCGATCAGGAAGAGACCCCCGATGATCAGGATGAGACTCCGTCCGCTGATCGGCAGCGAGAAAACGTGAAACAGTGGCGCCGTCAGTTTCACCACCCAGGCAATGCTCAGCAGCAGCAGGATCCGGCTCACGAACGCGCCGGTGAGACCGAGCTTGCGCGCTTTCGGCTGCTCCGCTGGCGCGAGCTTCGACGAAAGAATCGAGATGAAAATGATGTTGTCGATGCCGAGGACGACCTCCAGCACCGTCAGCGTGAGCAGACTGATCCAGATTTCCGGACTCGTAATCCATTCCATAGCGGCGCGATGAAACGCCGGGCGGAAGGCCGAAGTCAAACCGAATTGGCCACGGAGTGCGAGTTGGAGATTGCGCGTGCTTTTGCTGCGCTTGTGTCGAACTCACCCCTCACC
>JBOHTL010000475.1:0-3140 GCA_050733735.1 Gemmatimonadaceae bacterium | reverse complement strand
GTCGTGTACGTCGCGCTCAATTGGGCGTTCCTGCACACACTCGGCATCGCGGGGCTCGCGGGCGAGAAGTTTGCGGCGCAGGCGGCTGCCGTCGCAGTGTTCGGAACGAGTGGCGAGCGCCTGGTGAACGCCGTGATGGCGTTGAGTCTCCTGGGTGGCGTGAGCGCCATCATGATGCTGACCTGCCGCGTGCCGTTCGCGATGGCGGAGGATGGACTGCTGCCGAGGCACCTCGCGCGCGTGAACAAAGGCGGAACGCCGGACGTCGCTCTGTTCGCCACGAGTGCGGCGGCGCTGCTGCTCGTCGCCACGGGTTCATTCAACTCGGTGCTGGCGCTGGCGGCATTCTTCTTCGTGATGCAGTACGGCGTGAGCTTCACGTCGCTTTTCATCCTGCGAAAACGCGAGCCTGACCTCCCGCGGCCGTACAAGGCGATCGGCTATCCAGTCATTCCCGCGATCGTGCTCCTGGGAGCAGTGGCATTCGTCGTGGGTAGCTTCTTCGGCGACCGCGCGAACACGCTCACGTCGGTGGCGGTGCTCCTGGCGAGCTATCCGGTGTATCGCCTCGTCGTGTGGCTGCGTCGGTCACGATGAGACTGCAGCACGTCAAACCCCCCTCGGCTTTCGCGAGCTCCGAGGCATCCACCTCGACGACGGCATAACCGGCGTCTTCCAGCATCTGGCGCGTGCGGCTCGCGCCCAATGGGACGACGATCGTCTTGCCGACCATGAGGACGTTCGCCGCCTCAGATTCGTCGGGGTGAACACACAGGAAACGGGCGCCGTCGAACGACTCGGGGTCCACGCACGGCGGATTCAACACCAGCGCGTCATCCGGAAGCGTGCTGACGGCGGACTTGAGATGGAGGCACTCCCTGACTGCCACGCGTTTCACGGTGTAGCCGTGCGACGCCACAGCGTCCGCGAGCTGGCGGGCGCCGTCCTCGTTCGAGCGGGTCGAGATCCCTACGTACAGCCGCCGCCCGACGCGAAGCACGTCGCCACCGTCGAGTCTGCCGGGTGCCTCTATGTGATACAGGCGCCGGAACGGCCGCAGTGCCTCCTCGACGCCCGCCACCTCGCCGCGCCGCGACTCCGCTCCTGGGCGCGTGACGATGGCGCATTCGTCGAGCACGACGGCGGTGTCTTCGATGAACACCGAGTCGGGGTGTTCGGGAAGTTCTGGCAGGCGTCTGACGTCGCACCACAGCGACCGAAGCGCCTGCTCGTATGCAGCATGCTGGCGCGTCGCGCGTATCACGTCGATGGGCGCGCGCTCGAGATGCGTGAGCTCGCAGTTTGCGATGCTCTGCGCAACCGGACGCGTGAAGGCGATCACGACAGGCGCGCGATGATGGCCGCGACGTGCAGGGCCGTCGTATCGAGCACCGGAAGTCCCGCGAGCTCCGCGCTCGGGAGCAACAAGGGCAGCTCGGTGCCCGCGAAGATCACACCGTCCACGTTCTCAGCCTTGTGCAGCCGCTCGATGATTCGCACGAAGCCGCCGCGCGTCTCGTTGCGGAAATCGCCCTTCAGTAGCTCACCCACATAGCGCTCGTGAATCCACTCGCGCTCGGTCGGATCGGGCGACACGACCGCAATGCCGCGTCGCGCGAGTGCGGTTGGATAGAACTGAGCCTCCATGGTGAACCTGGTGCCGAGTAACGCGAGACGCTGAAGGCCGCGCGCGAGTGCGGCGTCGGCGCAGGGCTCAACGATACTGAGCAGCGGCAGCGGGGCGCGCGCCTCGAGCTCTTCGAAGACCACGTGCGCCGTGTTCGCGGTGATGGCCACGAAGTCGACGCCGGCCTTCGCGAGCCGCTCGATGGACGCGAGCAGATACTCGACCAGTGCCGGGCGGTCGCTGCCCACGAGACGCAGCCCCACCTGGACGTCCAGGCTGTCGATGAGGATGGACGGAGAGCTGCCGGGGCTGGCCTTTTCCCAGGCCGCAAGGATCCGACGGTAGTAATCGATGGTGGATTCGGGGCCCAGTCCTCCGACCAGGCCGGCACGCCTGACCGTCATGCCGATCCGCCTCTCAGTACTCCAGCAATCGTCGAGATAGTGTTCCAGTTGCGCGTCGTCGCCGGCACGCCGAACAACTGGTCGAGATTGTCGAGATATCTGATGGTCTTCATCTGGCGCCGGTAGACACCGAAAACGTAGCGGTTCTCCCTCGCGAGAATCCTGACGAGCCATTTACCGCTCGATGGAAAAGTCATCGGGACCTGCGGCGCCGACAGCGGTTGGCGCGACAACACGCTCACGAAGCGGACGATATCGGGTCGCAGAGGATAGCCTGCATAAGGATTCTCAGACATCAGCGACACGATGTCGCGCCCGCGGCAGATCATGATCTCGGTGGCGAAGGGAAGCCGCCGCGCCAGTTCGGCGCGAAGCTTCGCGACGGCGATCGGCCGGCGAATGACGAACGTGCCAGCCGCGCCGACGTTGACGACGTCCAGGTGTTTCAGTTGCTCGACGAGCGCGGTCGGCCGGAAGGTGCGGTGACCACCGACGTTGACCCCTCGGAGAAGAACGACAAGCGCCAAGAATCAAACCAGGGAATCATTGCCTGGTTCCAGTATACCTCCCGGCGGACGATCACGCCGCCAGTAGGGAGCAGACTACGGCTGGCCGAGCCCCGCGACTTTGCGATCGAGAAACATCTCGATGGGCTGGCGTCCGCTCGCGTCCATCCGGTGGTTGTCCATCAGATTGATCGCGCGCGCGTGTCTCACTGCCACCACGTCTGGCACGCCGTGCTCCTGAATCAGGTACGCCGCCCAGATGTGGCTGGCGCGCCAGGCCACAGTGCAATGCAGCAGCACCTTTCCCTCGGCGGCTTTCATGACGTCGGCGAACGTGCGCAGTGTCGCCGGAGAGTACGACTGCTCACCCGTATCGCCGCGCATGGGAATATGGACGTACTTCATTCCCAGCTCGTCGACCAGCTTCGGCTCGTCGAACCCGATGCGCTCCATCTCCTGCGGCATGCGCAGATTGATGACGGTGGTGACCCCACGCTTCTTCATCTCCCGCAACGCAGCCTCGGTCGGCTGGCCGGCGATGAACAGGTCCTCGCCGACGGTAGCGTAGCGATCGATGAACATCCCCGCCGTGTCGAGGAGCAC
>JBOHTL010000474.1:0-4621 GCA_050733735.1 Gemmatimonadaceae bacterium | reverse complement strand
CTGTTGAGCGCCAATGATAATGTCCCCCTGAGTCGCCATTAGAAGTGTCCCCTCTAAACTCTGGCCTCCCACCAGGAGGCTGGATTGGAGCGGACGGCAATGAGCGATCGCGAGTTTACACGCGCGGCAATCCTGCGGCGCGTGAGCGCGGGAGAGATCACGATCAAGGAAGCGACGCCGCTGTTGGGCGTGAGTTATCGCCAAGCCAAACGTCTCGCGGCGCGCTTTCGGTCCGGCGGTCGGAAGGCGTTGGTCCATGGCAACACCGCCCGGCGATCGAATCGCGCCATCCCAAGCGCACACCGGGAGCAGGTGGTCGAGCTGGTGCGCGCCCACTACGGCGGGAGTATTCCGCGTGGACCCGGGCAACGCTTCGGCCCCACCCTGGCCGCGGAGCACCTTTGGGCGGATCACGACGTGCTCGTCGCCGTGTCGACGCTCGCGCGCTGGATGCGCGATGTCGGTCTGTGGGGCCGGGTGCGTCGCGCGCGGCCGCGGCATCAGCGGCGCGAGCGGAAGGCGCACTTCGGCGAACTCGTGCAGCTCGATGGGAGCTTTCACGACTGGTTCGAAGGCCGGGGGCCACGGGCGTGCGTCATGACGATGGTTGATGATGCGACCGGACGGACGCTCCTGCGGTTCGGGCATGAGGAGACCATCTGGGCGGCGGCGGGAATACTCCAGGCATGGATCGCGGCGTATGGCATGCCGAGCGCGCTCTACACCGACTGGAAGAACGTCTATCTTCGGGCGCCGACGAACAATGAGCTCGCGCGGGGCGAGGCGCCCCTGACGCAGTTCGGGCGGATGTGTACGAAACTGGGGATCAGGCTGATTGGCGCCGCGAGCCCGCAGGCGAAGGGCCGCGTCGAGCGTGGCCACGGGACGCATCAGGACCGGCTCATCAAGAAGCTCCGGCTCCGCGGGATCAGCGACGTGGCCGCGGCGAATGCCTTCGTCGCGGCGGCGTACCTCCCGGCGCACAATGCGCGCTTTGCGATCGCGCCCGCGAACGCCATCGATCATCATCGCCCCCGCGCGTGCTGTCGCCGCATCGATGCGGATGTGTTTTGTCTCGAGACCTCGCGCGTGGTCGGCAACGATCACGTCGTGCAGTACGACGGTCGGGCGTTGCAACTCGATCCTGGCGTGCGGGGGCGGATCCCCGCCAAGAGTCGCGTGCTCATCCGAGAAAGTGAGGCCGGCGCGCTCCGCGTAGTCCATGTTGCGCGAGACGGGCGGGAGCGGGTGTTACCGTGGAACCCAGCGACAGCTCGGGCAGCGAAGCCACCACGCGTCCAGGCGCCGCCCTCGAACTCGACGTCGCCGGTCTTGGCCGTCGCGGCGAAACCCGCGCACACCATTCCGGCCGCCGACCATCCATGGCGTGTGCAGCACCGACGGTGGAAAGCCGAAGCCATCCTGCGCAAGCAGCAAACATCACTGCGGCAGCCGGTCCTCGATGCACCCCCGGAAAGCTGACCAATGAAAGACAAGCCAACCCCAACAATCCCAACCCCACCTTTCACCCAGGGGACATTTCTACTGGCGTAATTCAGGGGACATTTCTAATGGCGTTTGACATGCGCTCAAGATTGCTCTTGACACGCCGCGCATGCCAGTGCTAGATAATTAGCAGCTTGCTAAATCCTTAGCAGATGGAGCGGCCGAGTGCCCAGTGAAGCCCGAGCCTCTTTCGCCCTGGCGAAGCTCAGCCGGCGGGAGCGCGAGATCATGGATGTCCTCTTCCAGAAAGGTGAGGCGACCGTCGCCGAAGTCGTGGAGGCGCTTGCCGACCCACCCAGCTACTCCGCCGTGCGCGCGACGTTGAACATCCTCGTCGCGAAGAAACAGGCGATCCATCGGCAGGACGGTCCGCGGTACGTGTACCTGCCGGCGATCTCGACAGATAGCGCGCGCGCCGCCGCGATTCGGCATGTCATCAACACGTTCTTTGGCGGTTCCGCGGAAGAGGCTGCCGTGGCGCTGCTGCAGCTGTCCGACACCCGCCTCCCTGCGGACGCCATGGACCGGCTGACACGGGCAGTCCACAGGGCGCGTAAGGAGGGACGATGATGAGTATTACGGAAACCCTGAGTGGTCCCATGGATGCCTTCCTTTCATTCGCGACGCTCGCCGTCGTGAAGACGACCGTGCTGCTCGCCGCTGCGGCCGCGCTCAGCTTTCTTCTGCGCCGTCATGCGGCCTCGCTTCGGCATCTGCTCTGGTCGCTCGCGATCGCGGGAGCCGTCGCGCTCCCCGTCGCGATGGCGTCGAGCCCGTTCACCTTGCATTTGCTGCCGCCCGCGCCGTCCGTCGTGCCCGAGGACGGACCTTCTGTCCCGACGAGATCTCGTGAAACCACGGTCAACGGTCCCGTTGCGATCGACGAAGCAGGTCAGACGTCGACGATTCCGACCTTCTCTGCTCCTGTGGACGCTGACGAGGGCTTCGATCCGCGCTGGCTCTTTATCATATGGATCGCCGGCGCTTCAGTTCTTCTCGGTCGTTTCGCCGCGGGCATCGCGCGCCTGCGCGGCATGGTCAGCCGCGCGGCGCCCATCGACGCGCGCGACTGGCTCGCACGTCCGCCCGCGGGCACGAAGACAGCCATGCCGCCGCTCCGGCTCTCCCATGAAGTCGACATGCCTTTCGCGTCGGGGCTGGTCCGTCCCACGATCGTGCTGCCCGCGTCCGCATCCGACTGGACCGCGGAACGCCGCTGGGCAGTTCTGCAACACGAGCTCGCGCATCTCAGCCGTGGAGATCTTCTCATGAATGCACTTTCACACATCGCCCGCGCGCTGCACTGGTTCAATCCATTCGCGTGGTACGCCGCGCATCGCGTCCGTATCGAGAGCGAGCGCGCGTGCGACGATGCCGTGCTGCGTCAGGGCGCTCGGCCGTCGGATTACGCCGAGCACCTGTTGTCCATCGCGGGCGCGGGGGCCCCCGGTCTGCCTGCCGCGGCGCTCGCCATGGCGCGGCCGTCGGCGTTCGAGGGACGCCTGCTCGCCATTCTCGAGCCGGGATTGGAGCGTACCGCGCTCTCACGCGCGAAAGTCGCCCTCGCGACCCTGGCCTTTCTGATGGTCGTGCTGCCGCTCGCGGCCGCGTCCCCAACGGCGAAAGCCGCCGCGATGGCGCCCGCGCGGCCTTCGGCCCCGAACTCGATCGCGCAGGATCCGACGCCTGACAGTCAGCCAGCGCCCGCGGTTCGTCCAACCCAGGCCGCGACCGCGGCGACCAGCGCGGTTCCCGCACTCATCGAGGCGCTGACCGATTCCAACGCCGAGGTGCGACTCGCGGCAATCAAATCGCTCGCGTCGCTCCAGGACCCGCGCGCGATCGCCGCGCTGGGACAGGCGCTCAAGGAAGACACTGATGCGCGCGTTCGCCGCGCCGCCGCCGAAGCTCTCGGCGAGATCGACGATTCCCGGGCGGTGCCGCATCTGCTGGCTGCATTGCGCGATGAGCGTGTCGCCGAGGTGCGCGAAGCAATCGTGGACGCGCTCGGCGAAATCGACGACTCGTCCGCGGTTGCGGGGGTTGCCTCTGTCGTGAAGGATTCGAGCGTGGCGGTCCGCCGCGCGGCCGCGAATGCCCTGGACGAGTTCGAAGATCCGGCAGCCCTGCCAGTCCTCCTCAGCATGGTGCGCGATACCGATGCGGAAGTGCGTCGCAACGTCGCCTCGGCGCTGAGTGATCTCGAATCGTCGCAGACGATGGACGCGCTCACCGCGCTCGCGCGCGACAGCGACGAGGAGGTCCGCTCTTCGGCCATCAACGGTCTTGGCAACCTCGAGGATCCTCGCACCCTGAGCACGCTCGTCGCCGCCCTGCGCGACCCGAGTCCGGAAGTCCGCAGCCGGGCCGCCGACGCGATCCAGAACATTCCGGATCTCGAGAAGGCGCCGGCCGGCCTCATTGCGCTGCTCACCGATCCCAATCACGAAGTGCGGCAGAACGTCGCGCAGGCCCTGGGCGGGATCGGCGATGAAGCGGCCGTACCAGCGCTGAAACGACAGTTGTCCGACACCAACGCCGACGTCCGACGTGCGGTCGCGGAAGCCTTGTCGGACATCGGCGGCGCCGAAGCGATCACCGCGCTCATGGGCTTGTTGAAGGACCAGGATCCGGAGATCCGGCGCATCGCGGCCGAAGCGCTCGGAAAGCGCCGTGATTAGGGTCTCGGGCGCTCGGCGCCTGGTCGGCGGGGTGACGCTGCTCGGCATCGCGGCGGCGCTGGTCGTCGCATTCGCGCCACGAGCGGGCGACGCGCGTCCCGCGCCACAGTCGCCCAACGATACCGAGATGGTGGGCCGGCTGCTCGCCTCGGTGCGAGGAGCGGCGCCGCTCTACTGCGAGCTCGCGACCCGGTTGGTCGACGGACGCGGTTGGTGGTCGAGCTCGGGGATGAGCCTCATCGAGGTCGACTCCGCGTCAGCGGCGCTCATCCGTTGGACGCACTCAGACCACGACGATGGACGCGTCGTGCCGCGCCTTGCCGCCGCGTTGCGCGACGAGGATCGCTGCGTGCGGCGCGTCGCAGGGTCGCTGCTCGGCCGGGTGCAGCACGCGAGCGCGACCGCGACGCTGGTCGAAAGCCTCGAGCACGCAC
>JBOHTL010000473.1:0-4305 GCA_050733735.1 Gemmatimonadaceae bacterium | reverse complement strand
GGGTTCGAGTCCCCCCTTCGGCACTCATGCGCGGCTTCCAGCGAAGCCGCGTTTTGCATATCAGGGAATGTTGCCACTCGCCATCGCGGACGGCGGCACATTCTCGGGAAGGGCCGCCGCGCCGAA
The DNA here is from genome assembly GCA_050733735.1 of Gemmatimonadaceae bacterium. Classification (GTDB taxonomy): domain Bacteria; phylum Gemmatimonadota; class Gemmatimonadetes; order Gemmatimonadales; family Gemmatimonadaceae; genus DASPMP01. Next base: position 4,179 of record JBOHTL010000473.1, on the reverse strand, counting down.
TTCGGAGCGCAGTGCTTCGTTCGCTTCGCGGACGTAGCCGGCGACGATCTCTCCGCCGCGCCGCACATTCGCATCGACTTCGCGGAACGAGCCACCGGAGAAGGCCAGGAGCGTCTGCCCCAATCGCGCGGCTCCGTCAGGCACCCGCGCGCCGAGCGCATCGCGGTAGGCGCTCAGCCGCGCATTGAACTGTCGTTCCGCGAGCTCACGCCGGTCGCCGTCGATGCGATCATCGCGTTCGAATGCCTCACCGAGAACGCTCGCCACGACGGAGCTCGTGCGATCATCGAGCGCGTCGCGCTGGGCGACGAGCAGGGCGATGGCGCGGCGAGCGTATCGCAGCTCCCAGCGCGCGTGGTCTTCGTCGCCGCGGGTCGCCGTGGCCGCCAGCCAGGAGACGTCTGGAGGCGCCGGCTCGCCCGCGAGCTGCGCGATGTACTGCTCGGCCTTCCGTCGCAGGCTCCGCTCCGCGCGCCATCGCTGGAAGAGCGCCATGGGCGGATCGTCTCAGCGCGACTGCAGGACCGGCAGACCGCGTGGACTGTTGACCGCCGGGACGCGATCCGCCGCCAGCCCGACTCGCTCGCGAACCTCGCTCTCGTCGTGCAGGAGATCCGAGAGTCGCACGCTTTGCAGCACGTCGTCGATCCTCTGCTGCAACATGACCCAGACGGGACGAATGCTGCAGGTATGCGAGGCGGAGCAGCGCTCCTCTTCCACCGGGTGTGTCACGCAGTGCAGGTCGAAGGTCTGGAGCTCCGATGCAGCAATGACGTCACGAACCGTGATCTCCTCGGGCGCGAGGGCGAGCGCATAGCCGCCATGCGCGCCGCGCGTGCTTTTCACCAGCCCCGACCGCCGGAGTCGCAGAAGAATCTGCTCCACGTAGTCGACGGGCAAACGCTCACCGGCCGCGATTTCGCGACCGGTGACCGGCCCCTCGCCGGTTCTCTTGGCGAGGTGGAGGGCACAGATGACGCCGTATTCGGCGAGTGTCGTTATGCGCACGTCTGAGAATACGAAGATCGCTATCCGGCCGCTACGGCGCCGTGATCCCCGCCGGGAATACCGATCTCGGTCATCTTCTTCAGATCGAGCACCTCGTCGATCTGTTCTTCCGGCAGAATGCCTTCCTTCCGCACGAGGTCGCGAATCAAGGTCCCCTCCTTCACCGACCGCTTGCTGATCTCCGCGGCCCTGGCGTAGCCGATCTGCGGAGCCAGCGCCGTCGCGAGCGCGGCGGAGCGTTCGACCCAGTACTCATTCATTTCGCGATTGGCTTCGATGCCCTTCACGCATCTCTCGGCGAGCACGCTGGCCGCGCTGGTCATGATCTGCATCGCGAAAAGCACGTTGAACGCGATGACTGGCATCATGACGTTGAGCTCCAGCTGACCGTGCTCGGCGGAGATCGCCACGGTCGTGTCCAGTCCGACGACCTGGAAGCAGACCTGGTTCACCATCTCGGGAATCGATGGGTTCACCTTTCCGGGCATGATCGAAGAGCCGGGCTGCACGGCGGGAAGGCGGATTTCATCGATGCCCGTGCGCGGTCCCATCGCCATCAGACGCAGGTCGCTCGCGATCTTGCTGAGATCGAGCGCCAGCACCCGCAGTGCCGCGCTGAATCCGGCGACGTCCCCCATGCTCTGCATCAACTGGATCCGATCCTGACCGATGCGCAGATCCAGCTTCGTGATCTCTTTCAGGTAGCGGTTCATCAGCTCGGGGTATTCCTTCTCGACCGTGACGCCGGTGCCGACGGCGCTGCCGCCGATGCCGAGATCGCGCAGATAATCCGCCGCATCGGCCACGCGGCGCGTACCGCGATCGATCGAGCCTGCGTACGCCGTGAACTCCTGGCCCAGCCGAATGGGCATCGCGTCCTGGAGATGCGTGCGCCCCGCCTTCACGACATCGTCGAATTCGCGGCCTTTCTGCGCGAGCGCGTCCCGCAGTCCGGCGAACGCCTTCAGGAGCGCATCGAGACGCGCGAGACACGCGAGCCGGATGTTCGTGGGGATCGTGTCGTTGGTGCTCTGCGCCATGTTCACGTGGTCGTTCGGATGCACCGGCTTGTACTCGCCGCGCTGTCCGCCGAGCAGCTCATTCGCGCGATTCGCGAGCACCTCGTTCACGTTCATGTTGTGCGACGTGCCGGCGCCCGCCTGATACGGATCGACCACGAACTGGTCGCGATGCTTTCCCGCGAGCACTTCGTCGGCCGCCGCGATGATTGCGTCCGCCAGCTTCGCGTCCAGGCGGCCCGTCTGTCGGTGGGTCAAGGCGGCTGCCTTTTTGATCCAGACCTGCGCGACCACAAATGGCTCGAGCGGACGCAGACCACTGATGGGGAAATTCTCCATGGCGCGCACGGTCTGGACACCGTAGAGCGCGGACGTGGGCACCGGCTTCTCGCCCAGGGGATCCTTTTCGTTGCGGAATGCCGTCGTCATAGCGAACTCCTCACGCCAGCCAGGAATGGATTCGTGGCCAGCTCTGTTCCGATGCGCGTTGGTGGTCCATGCCCGGGATACACGACGAGATCCGGGTCGAGGCCGGCGATGAGCCCCAGCGACGTCTCCATGTCGTCGGGGTCCGAGAGCGGCAGGTCGGTACGGCCGATCGAGCCCGCGAACAACAGATCGCCGCCGATCACGACGCGGCTGCCGACGAAGATCACGTGGCCGGGCGAATGTCCGGGAGTATGCCGCACGGAGAAGCGATCGTCCCCCAGTGCAAGCGTGGCCCCGTCGGTCAGTTCACCGTCGGGGTCGAGCGGCTGCTCGAAAGGGATTCCGTAAAACGCCGCCTGCTGCGCGGCGCGACGGTGAAGCACGAGATCGGCCGGATGCAGGAGCACGGGGACCGGCCACTGTCGCTTCATGGCCGCCACCGCGCCCACGTGATCCAGATGACCGTGCGTCAACCAGATCGCGTCGATCTCCACAGCGGCGCTTGCTACCATGCTCGCGATGCGCCTGGGTTCGTCGCCGGGATCGATCAGGACGCCGCGCCGCGCGGTCTCGTCGTACAGGAGATAGCTGTTCTCCTGAAAGGGGCCGACGGTCACCCACTCGACCTTCACGCGGTATAGCCTCCGGTGCCCGAGATGACAGGGACTTTCTGGCCGTCGGCGAGGGCCTTGAGATATTTCTCGGCCGCGATGGCCGCCGTCGTCGCATCGCCGACGGCCGTCGTCACCTGACGCGTGAGCTGGGCGCGCACGTCTCCGGCCGCGAACAGACCGGAAATGGTCGTCTGCATGTTGGGGTCGGTCAGGAGATACCCCATCTCATCGTGCTCCACGTGTCCCTCGATGATTCCGGTATTCGGACGGAATCCGATGAACACGAACATCCCGGTGGCGGCAAGGTCGCGCGATTCGCCCGTCCGGACGTTGCGCAGCCGGAGATTGTTGACGAGTCCCTGCCCATCGGCGTCGACCCGCTCCACCTGCGTGTCCCAGACCGGCTCGATCTTCGCGTTTTCGAAGACGCGCTGCTGCAGGATCTTGGACGCGCGCAGCTCGTTGCGGCGGTGGATCAGATACACCTTGTCCGCATATCTCGTGAGGAAATCGGACTCCTCCGCCGCCGCGTCGCCGCCTCCGACGACGGCGATGGTCTGATTGCGGAAGAAGGCGCCGTCGCAGATCGCGCAATAGGACACGCCCTTCCCCGCGTACTCCAGCTCTCCGGGAACCCCGAGCTTCACCGGAGTTCCGCCCGCGGTGATGATCGCCGTCGGCGACACATAGACGTCACCGGAGTCCGTGATCGTCTCGAACATGCCGTCGTCGCGTTTGCGGAGGGTCTGGACTGTCACGAACTGCTTGATCTGCGCACCGAATTTCGTGGCGTGCGCCGCGAACTTCTCCGCCAGCTCGCGGCCGAGCACGCGCTCGAAGCCGGGATAGTCCTCGACGAGCTCGGTGTTGAGGAGCTCGCCGCCGGGCTCGCCGCGTTCCAGGACGACCGCGTTGAGCATCGCGCGTCCCGCGTACATGGCGGCGCACATGCCCGCCGGACCCGCCCCGATGATGACGACCTCGTGCTCGAACGTTGCCATGCCCGGTAAATCTAACGCCGGATGTTTCGCCCCCCGTCCACGACGATCGTCTCGCCAGTGACGTAGTCGGCTTCCAGCAGGAAGAGCATCGCGTGGGCGACGTCGTCG
>JBOHTL010000472.1:0-5707 GCA_050733735.1 Gemmatimonadaceae bacterium | reverse complement strand
CCGGGATACTGCGTGCTCCGCTGCACCTCGTTGAACGCGATCTCCACCACGAGCTCGCGACGAACATGGACGACGTGACCGGTCCGATGCGTCTCGCGCGTCAGCAGCTCCCTGGTCTGCCACTCGAGCAGCTCGTCGGTCATCCCCTTGAAGGTCTTGCCGAGCATGACGAAGTTGCCGGTCAGTGGATCGCGCGCCCCGAGGTGCAGGTTGGAGAGCCAGCCCTCGCGCCGGCCAGACCCCCACTCGACGGCAAGCACGACCAGGTCCAGTGTGCGCGCAGTCTTGACCTTGACCCACGCCGAGCCGCGGCGTCCGGCGGCGTATGGCGCGGCGAGAGACTTCACCAACACGCCCTCGTGTCCCCGCTCCAGCGCGTCGGCCTGGAAGCGCCGGGCGGCATCGACATCGTCCGTCATGAGCCGCGGCACGCGATGGCGTTCCGGCACGATCCGATCCAGCACTTCGATTCGCTCGGCGAGCGGACGGTCCAGCGTCTCCTGGCCGTCGAGCAGGAGCACATCGAAGAACCACGGGGTCAGCGGCAGCTCGGCGCGCAGGGTCTCGACGTCAGTGCGGCGCCCGAAGCGGCGCATCGTGTCCTGGAACGACAGCGGCCGTCCGTCTGGCGCGAGCGCGATGACCTCGCCGTCGAGGATGATCTCGCGCGCGTTCAACGAGCGCACCGCGTCGACGACTTCGGGCAGGCGCGATGTCACGTCGTTGAGGTTGCGCGTGTAGATCTCGACGCGGTCGTCCGCGCGGTGCACCTGGATGCGCGCGCCATCCAGCTTCCACTCGATGGCAACGCAGTCACCCGCTGCCGTCGCCATTCCTTCCTCGACGTCGTCGGCGGAGTCGGCGAGCATCGGCTGAACGGGACGAAAGAGCTCGACCTTGTACGACGCGAGTGCTGCCAGCGCCTCCTCACCACCACTGCATACCGCGCTCGCGACGGCGCCGAGGTCACCGGCGAGCATGACGGCGCGTCGCAGCTTATCGGCCGGGACCTGAGCCGCTTTCGCCACGGCGTCGACGAGCACCCCCTCGAGCGCACCCTGTCGCACTCCGCCGACGACGAGCGCCGAGAGAAACTCCTGCTCTTCGTTCGTTGCGCGCGCGAAGATATCGCGAAGGAGAGCGGAGCGTCGAGCGCCGGAGCCCTTCCCCGTCGCCCGCTGCAGCTCAGTGAAGGCCTGATCGACATCGCGCAGCTCGAGCGTCGCCACGGCGGCGGGAGGAACCTCGCGCGCAGCAGCGGCGCTCGCCCAGCCGACCCCGATCTTGCCCTGGCGGGGCCACCCAATCAGAAAGCCGACGGCGATGCCTGCTTCTTCGGCGCCGAGGCCGTTCAGAAGAGCGGCGAGACTCTCCGTTTTCTGGAGGCGGCGTGAAGTGGCGGCCACCTGCGCCGACGTGTCGACCAGCTGTGAGAGCTTCACGACGGAAGAATACGCGGTGGAGGCGATATGAGCCTGGGTCCGCGACATCGCTTCAGGCGGACACGACTTCCCTGGCCTCCAGACCCCCGATGGTCAGCCAATCCGTCCGCGCCCGGTCCCATTCCTGGATCACGAAGCCGGCGCGATCGAACAGCGCGCGAACCCGCTCACTATCGAATCCGGCGAGCTCCTCGAGAATGGGCACGGCAACGCTCAGGGCGTCGTCACTCAGAACCGTGCGCCTGGCGACCTGCGTTATGTGACGCGTCTGCGATACTGCGATGGTCAGTCCATTGATGCGATTCACGTGCAGCATCGCGTGGATGTCCGAGGTGCCGTCGCCGACATACACGGTGCGCTCTCCGGGCACGCCGAGCTGGGCGCGCAGCGCATCGAGGGCGGCGACCTTGCCGTAGCCCGCCGCCACCTGCACGATGGAGTCGATCTCGCCGCCGGCGTCGTAGCCGAAGCGCGTGCCGATGATGTGCGAGCGTGGGATGAGTCCCTCGAGCGCCGAATGCACGACTTCCTCGGGCGCCGCAGAGACGACGTAGAAGTCGAAGATGAGGCCTTCGATGCCGGCGGCGAGCAGCTGCACGAGCGCGGCGATGTTGCGCTTGAGACGCACGCGTTTGCCTACCTCGACGAGATCCGATCGGCGCACGCAGCGGAACTCGGGATCGTGCCGCAGCAGGTACGCGAGCTCGGCGCCTTCCTGGACGAGATTCAGGCATGACAGCCCGCTCACCTTCGACTCGAAGCCGCCGATGCCGAGCATCTCGCTCAGCACGAGGCCGGAGTCGTTGAAGCTCAGCGTCTGGTCGAAGTCGCTGACGAGCAGGAACCGTCTGTTGGCCACGTCGTCTCCTGAGTAAGTGGACACCTGAACAACAAAAAGCCCGCCGGACTCGGAGGTCTGGCGGGCGTCTCGTGCAGTCGTTCGCACGCGAGTTCCTGTCACGACCTCCCGGGGGAGAGCGAGTGGCAAAGCAGGAACGTGGCGAGGTGAAAGCGCATAGGGTGAGAATAGGAATTCAGGGGGCGAACGTCAAGCACATGGCGTGACGCCGCGGCGGCACCGCATGTTATCTGATATATGATGACCCGCCTTGCCCTTTGCGCTTGTGTTCCGCTCCTTGCCGGCTGCTACACATACGCTCCCATGGATGTCTCGCGGCTTCAACCCGGAGCCAGCGTCCGCATGCGCGTCAACGCGCAGACTGCGGAGTACATCGAGCCCCTCCTCAGCCGCACCGATGCCCGCCAGATCGCTGGAACGGTCATCACCGCGGGTGTCGACACGCTGGTCGTCGAGGTGCCGACCACGACACAACTCGCCGGGAGCCGCACGTACGAGACGCTGCACCAGCGGATCTCGATTCCGCGCACGGGCCTGCTGGAACTCGAGAGGCGCACGCTGAACAGGACGCGCACGTGGCTCGTCACCGGCGCCGCGGCGGTGATCGTGGGCGCCATCATTCTGAACGCGACCGTCGAGGGCGGAGGGAATCAGGGGGGAAATGGCGGGAGCCCGCCTGAGCTGCGGCCCCCTCTTCGAGCTCCATGAGGACAGCGGGGTTATACTTGGGAGCCCACCCTCTTTTCACTGTCCTTCCAAGTCCGTGTCGATACGACATCGAACCCGTTCGCGACGCGCGCCGGATGCGACCCTGGCGCTCGTGCTTGCCAGCATCCGGCGGCTGGACCGCGGGCTGCGGCTGGCCGCGCGCGACGTGGAACGCGACACGGGTCTCAGCGCGGCGCAGCTGTTTGCTCTCCACCATCTCGACGGTGCCACGCCGCTCAGCCTCAACGAGCTGGCGCGGCGCACGTTCACCGACCGGAGCTCCGTCTCGGTGGTCGTCGATCGCCTGATGGACGCCGGGTTCGTGAGCCGCGCGACTGACCCTGCCGATCGCCGGAGGGCACAGGTTCGCATCACGGCGCGCGGTCGCAGGATTCTGGAGCGAGCGCCCACGGCGCCTACCGACCTGCTGCTCGAGGGTCTCCGGGGGCTGCCACAACCGGTGGTGGCCTCGCTCCACCGGTCGCTCACGCGGTTGAACGACGCGCTGGGCTTCTCGGACGCCGACATGCTCTTCGAATCGCGCTGAACCGCGCGCCCGCGGGTTTCGTCGTGGAACAGCCCGCCGCTGAGCCGGCGCTGGAAGACGTCTTGCATTGACAATGCGTGGGCACCCACGTAATTACCGACAGGCGCCCATGTCTTCAGCGGAGGTTGCCGATGCGTCACTTCCCCATCGCCGGGATTCTCAATCGCATGCCATCGGCGGGATCCGCCGAGCGCCTGCCGTTGCGGTACTCCGAGCTCATGGTCGCCCGCGACCTGCCCGGCTTCTCGCTCGCCGACGCCGGCCCGGACGTGCGCGGCTGGCACGTGATCGCAGCCGATCGTGTGTCGGTAGGCACAATCAGGCGCCTCATCGTGGAAATGCGAACTGGCGCGATACGCTACCTGATGGTCGAGCTGGATCCGCGCCTGGAGCGTCGCGGACGTCGTGTGTTCGCGTCCTCCGTGCTCCTGCCGGTCGGGCTCGCGCGTCGCGTCGACGACCTGTGCACCGTTCTGCTCAGCGGCGTGACGGGTGAGATGCTGCGCCGTGTACAGCGAATTCCGGATCGGCCGATCACCCGCGCCGACGAGGAGGAAACGCTGCGGCAGCTGGGACTTCCCTCGCTCGCAGGCGTCGATGCGGGCAGTCCCTACGTCGGAGCACACTTCAGCGCCGAGTTGCTTCGCGGAAGCCAGGACCGCGACTCCTGAGGACCGCGACGCAGTAAGCTGTGGGACGTGAGGTGGGAGAATCCTGTCCTCCAACCGTCACGTCCCACCCACTTCCCTACTGTCTAGAAGTTCGGATTGGCATCCCTCTCAGATCTGCTGACCGGGAAACACAGGTCCTGCCGCGCGAGATGCGAGAGACTGCCCACGATCTCCAGTGGATCCAGCGCTCCAGGCGTGCTGGCGGCGGCCCAGCGGCGCAGGTCGCCCATACGGCGCGCCTCGAGCCACAGCTCGATGCCGCGCTCGCGCTTCAGCAGACGCCACGCATCAGTGAGATCCGTCGCGGAAATCGTCTCGGCGCCGGCGGCTGTGCGAGCAGCGTTGATGAAGCCCATGGCGCCGCTCATGTCGTTCGCGACGAGCCGCTCCTCCGCGCGCACCAGCTGCATCTCGCGGCCGCCGGTCAGCCGGATGGGCGCGTCGGACGACGTGTGCTTGGCTTGTGGCCAGAATGGCACGCGTCCACAGCAGTCGATCGCGGCGTCGCCGACGAGTGTCGTGAATGCAATCGGGATGCGTGTATCGGCCGTCACCGGCGCTGTCGTTGCCGTGAGCGTCGACGTACCGTACTTGTACTCCACGTGCCAGGTGTTCCACTGCGTATGCGCCCGGTACGCCGACCCGCTCTCGCGGGAATTGCCTGAGGAGAAGAAAATGCGATTGCGCTGGGCGTCTTCACCGATGTTGTAGTACGGCATCGAGTACGCGAAGCCGATCGGCACCTGCTGCGCGTCCGACACGGCGCCCGCCCAGTCGCCCGCCAGCACGCGCACCGACGCCCGGCCACCGTACGCCGCCTGGTTGAGCTGCGTCATCGCCGAGGCGGTTCCCCCCGTCACGGCGATCGCATTCGTGAACAGGCTTTCGGCGCGCTGGAGATAACCGGCCGGTCCCGCCTGGAGGGCGCCACCGTCGATCACGCAGTCGCACATGTGCTCGCCGAGCAGGCGATTCGCGAAACCCGCATAGACGAGTGCACGCTTGAGCAGATCGGCGTATTGTGCCGGAGACTGGGCGCTTCCCGACGGCGGTGGGCCCATGGCCTCCAGACGCCGCACCGTCTCCTCGGCGACCCAGCGAGCGCGCTGCGCCTGCTCCCAGTGCACGTTGAGATCGCCATCGTCGGCATTCAAATCACCGTTCTGCCACCGCTGCGTGATGCCGAAGCTGCCAGTGGACCCCGACGGATGGATTTCACGTGTGACCGCCGCACCGGTGTAGCTGAGCCAGTTCATCGCACTGCCAAGCGCCCGGCCGGAGCCGGAAACGAGCGCACCCATGCCACCGCGCCCCGCTTCGCCCTGCAGGAAGTCGTCCTGCACCGGTCCCGGGTTCGTGACCTCGGTGTCACACGAGGCGGCTCCGACGAGGAGCATCAGTGCCAGACCGAACGTTCTGTACGTCTTCATGGTCGTCTCCTCCGCGGTCAGAAGGTGAGCCGGATGGCCGCCGTGTACAC